>JAESTK010000304.1 GCA_016763645.1 Flavobacteriales bacterium | reverse complement strand
TTCTTTTTTAATGCTATAATTCTAAATCCAGCATCGTTAATCATTTTTAATATCGCTCCAGTATGTCCGTTTTCAACCGCTTCGGGTTTAATCATGGTAAAAGTTCTGTTGGTTGCCATTTTTGTGTTTTTTTATTTTCAAGTGGCGCGAAAATACAGTTTTTTAAAAGATTGAACGTCAAAGAATCATTAGATTTGCTGAATAGTAAAAATCAAATGACAGAAACTCAATATTTAGAAATAAAGAATCTACTTACGCCACAGAAAAAGATTGTGATTACAACGCATCGATCACCCGATGGCGATGCAGTTGGTTCATCTTTAGGGCTGTACCACATTTTAAAAGAGGAAGGATGCGATGTGTCAGTTATAGTGCCAAACGCATACCCAGACTTTTTAAAATGGATGCCAGGCGAAGATGTTATTATCGATTTCGAGAAAAATGAATCTCAAGCAAAAGCTTTAATGCAAAATGCAGAGCTTGTTTTTTGTTTGGATTACAACGCAATTCACCGCGTAGGTGATGTGAAACCCTTGTTAGAGGAATATAACGGTATTTCGGTAATGATAGATCATCATCCGCAACCTGATAATTATGCGACTTATTTATTGTCCGATACTAATGCTTCGTCAACAGCACAACTGATTTATGAGTTTGTTACCAATATAGGCTGGGAAAGCTTGATTAACGAGAATGTAGGTCAGTGTTTGTATTCGGGTATAGTTACCGATACAGGTTCGTTTCGTTTTCCGTCAACTTCGGCAAGCACGCACCGAGTTGTTGCCTCGTTAATGGATAAAGGTCTAAAGCCGCATTTAATACACCAAGCCATTTACGATTCTAACACCGAAAACCGATTGAAGTTGTTGGGGTACTGCCTTTCTGAGAAAATGAAATTTTTGCCCGAATACAAAACCGCGTTTATTGTATTGTCTAACGAAGAATTGAAAAAATACAATTACCAATCGGGCGATACAGAAGGGGTCGTAAATTATGCGTTATCGATTACCGGAGTGCATTTTGCTGCTATAATCAAGCAAAACGAAGAGAATATTCGAATGTCATTTCGGTCGATAGGTAATTTTTCTGTCATCAATTTGCAAGAGATAATTTTAGTGGGGGTGGGCATACAAACGCGGCTGGTGGAATGTCAGAAGATACATTAGAAAACACAGTAGCTAAGTTTGAGGCACTGCTGCCATCTTATAAAAAAGAGTTAAATGCTGAATAAATTATTGATAGTGTTGCTCGTTTTAGCTATTCACTCTTGCCAAGAGGAAGTGAAACAGCCTGTTAAAATCAATGAAAACGACTTTAAAGAATCGATGATTGAGCTTAACAAAGCTAAAGTGAAAATGGAAAACGAACAAATAGATAGTTTTGTAAAACGCTATAATTGGCCGGTAATTAAAACTGGAACAGGATTACGTTACTATGTTTACGAAAACGGAGAGGGTGAGATGGCTAAGGCTAATATGACGGCAAAAATTGATTATTGCGTTACTTTGCTAAATGGCGATACGGCATATACTTCAAAAGAAGCTGGGCCTCAAGAATTTTTGATCAATATGGACAATGTAGAAAGTGGCCTTCATGAAGGTATACAGCACCTTAGAGTTGGCGATAGAGCGAAGTTAATTTTACCATCTTATTTAGCACATGGCCTATTGGGAGATTCAAAAAAAATACCACCTAAAACATCTATAGTTTATGATGTTAAATTACTTTCAATTAGGTAGATGAATAAGGTTATATTATATTTAACTTTAGCTTGTTTTGTTTTGTTTTCGTGTGATAATATGTTTCCCGGTTATTCGAAACTTGATTCGGGAACGTACTACAAAATTCACTATTTAGGAGAGGGGGAGCAGTTGCCAGTTGAAGGCAATCATATTCAAGCTCATTTGGTTTACCGAACGATGGACGATACCCTTATTTTCGATACCCAGTCCAATTATCTTGAAGGGTTAAAAATGACTAAAGTTAATAAAGAAAACTCTAAACTAACGGAGGCTCTTTGTCTGCTTAGAGAGGGCGACAGTGCTACCTTTATACTAAATCAAAATTACATTGAAATTGATTCTTTTCGAATTGATTTAGATAAATCGATAGAGAAAATCAGGGTAGATGTTAAAATAAAAGACATTATGTCTCAACAGGAGTATGAAAAGGAACAGGACAGAATAAAATGGTTGCGCGACCGTGAGATGATAGAACAAGTAGATCTAATTAACTACCTATCTGCAAACGAAATAGATAGAAAAAACTATTACGAAGGCATTTATTATGTACAGGCGAAGAGGGGCTTAGGTAGTTTTCCAAAATCAGGAAACACGATTATGTTACAGTACAAAGCCTATTTCTCGGATGGCACTTTGTTTGATAGTACCTATGAAATGAAAGAACCATTTACGTTTACAATGGGTATACCTGGACAAGTTATTAAAGGGCTAAACATTGGCTTACGCCTAATGAGAGAAGGCGGAAAGGCCAAATTAATTTTACCTTCGCAATTGGGCTTTGGTGATAAAGGCTCATCAACTGGCATTGTACCTCCATTTACCTCTTTAATTTATGAAGTTGAACTAATAGAAATTTACAACAATGAAGAATCTTAAATATATACTTGGAATAGTACTTGTGTTGAATTTGTGTTCTAGTGTGTTGGCACAAGAAGAGGTGAAAAAAGTAAAACCAACAGCGGAAGAAGTAGCAGCTAAACAAGCCTCCAAAGAATATAAAAAACAATTGAAAGATTTAACAAAAGGCTCAACCACTACGGAATCAGGGTTGCAGTACAAAATAATTAAAGAAGGAACAGGCGAAAAACCTAAAAAGGGAGACATGATTAAAGTGCACTATACGGGTATGCTGGTAGATGGAACAAAGTTCGATAGTTCAGTTGATAGAGGAGAGCCTTTACCATTGAAATTAGGCGTAGGTATGGTAATTAAAGGTTGGGACGAAGGCATTGCCCTGCTAAATGTTGGTTCTAAAGCTAAGCTTATAATTCCAGGAAATTTAGCCTATGGAGCGCGCGGTTCGGGCGTAAAAATAGGACCAAACGAAACCTTGGTTTTTGATGTTGAGCTGATTGAAATAATGGAAGTTCCACCATACGATGTAACTGGAAAAGATTCTGTTGTAACCGCAACAGGTCTAAAATATTGGAAAATGAACGAAACAGAAGGTACGAGCCCCGAGAAAGGGCAAATGGTTTTTGTGCACTATAGCGGGTTTTTGTTGGATGGTAAAAAGTTCGATTCTTCTTGGGATAGAATGAAGCCATTTAACTTTAATGTCGGCATGGGTCGAGTTATCAAAGGTTGGGACGAAGGTATTATGTTGCTAAAAGTGGGAGAAAAAGCTCGTTTCGAAATCCCTGCAAACCTTGCGTATGGAGCCGCAGGGGCGGGAGGGGCAATACCTCCAAATGCTACTCTTATTTTTGATGTCGAGTTACTAAAAATACACTAAGTTAACCCTGTGAAAAGCGCTCAATATCTCATATTCATTATAGTTATACTTCTTTTGGGAGGGTGTTCGTTACTGTGTGTACAGAAAATCGACAAACAGTACAGCACCAAATCCGGTATTAAATATGAATTAGAAGTTAAGGGAAGTGGCGAGAGACCTGAAGTTGGAGATAAAATAAAAATACATTTTGTAG
>JAESTK010000049.1 GCA_016763645.1 Flavobacteriales bacterium | reverse complement strand
TCTCCAAGAGGGAATTCTCCCTTAGAAAAGGGAGTTAGAGGGATTGATAAAATGTAACTCATTAAAAATAAGCTAATTAAGAGTCGAACTCCGGTTATCAGTTCAACACAGATAGAATAATAGAGGCTTCAGAAGATGAAATTCTCCTTGAACTATATATAAAAAGAAGAAAGAAGATATTCTGATTAGGATTGCTGTGCAGGAGTAGAGTTATCTTTTTCTCTCCTCGCCACTTTCTTTTGAGCTGGAGTTAAGTCCTGCACCCAGTCGTTATTGTAGGGGCTAAGTAGCGTAGAGACCTCTAATATAGAAACATCGGTTTTACCATCCATATAGTCTGCAAACAGCCTAAAGACTTTTTTGTTCTCTTTTTTGAGAATCATTAAAGTTGTGTTGACTGATGATTTCATGGCAACAGGAATTCCTCCGCCTAAATCGGCCCAATGTCCACTTAGAAGTAAATTTTTAACCGGTGTTTTGTACGTTGCTACTTTGGCTTTCATATTTTCTTTACCAGGCTTTTGTGCCATCATAGTTCCATTTTTATTACCAGTATACCTATGATGGGTGATGGGCGTAGCAACATCACAATACATAATGTGGTCTTTAAAATTAGGTATCAACTTATCTTGTACTCGAGCAATAATAATGTCGGCATATTTTTGTTTGAGCTCATCGTATTTTTCGCCTCGTACGTAGTTTCCGTTTTCGTCAATTTTACAT
The DNA here is from genome assembly GCA_016763645.1 of Flavobacteriales bacterium. Lineage (GTDB taxonomy): Bacteria > Bacteroidota > Bacteroidia > Flavobacteriales_G > NORP312 > NORP312. Next base: position 4,605 of record JAESTK010000049.1, on the reverse strand, counting down.
TCCCATGTATTGTTTTGATCCATCCAAGCAGGAATAAAAAGAGTGATAGTTCCGTGCTCGGGCAAAGCCAGAGACTTATCCCTAACGGAAGACGCTAACACATGAATTCCACTTAAATGGGGGTCGCCTTGTGCTAAGTCTTCTCGACTTACTTTAGGGTCGGCCAAGAAAATAATTTCTTCGCCTAATCCCAACTCTTCTGCAGGGCAATCAATTCCCAGAGCAACTGTTATTGCTGATGCATATAATTTTGCATTTTTTAGCGTATCCTTCATTTCTTTAGGAATAGCAGTAGGAGGTAGCATTTTTGTATATAGCGTTTCCGCATCGCAAGCAGCAACAACATATTTACATTTAATTTCAAAACCTTTACCTCGATGTTCTAATCTAACACCTTTAACTGTTTTGTTTTCGAGTAATACTTCAGATACTTTAGATTTTAAAAACACTTCACCACCCATTTGTTCGGTAGCGTACATCAGCCATTCGGGGAAGGCTTGACTTCCTCCAGTTGGTGGCGTTTGAAAATCGTTAGAATACGCCCATGAAATAGGAATGAGGCAAGAAAGTAAATCTGGTTCAGAACAAAAAACACTATGTAGCTTAGGGTCAGTAAAATATCTATTTAATCCCTTTTTTAACCCTTCTTCTCCTGAAAACCGTACGTGAGGAATAAAAGGAATTACGAATTTAAGCATTTTTAATCCGTGAATAGCAGTTTCCCATAGGTTCATCGAATCGATTGTTCTGCTTAAGTTTGTGTGCGAATCAAACGACTTTGAAATTCGTTTAGCATCTCTAAAAAACTTGATAATCCCTTTTTTCTCGTGGGGAAAATCCTCTATCCATTGGTCGCGAAGTTCATTAGGATTGTTGCTTACCAAGTAGTTAAAGTCATCGCTAATAAACCTACGGATATCTTTTTGTTGCTTCGCTTTTGGGTAGTCCGTTCCTATTATTTTGAAAATCTTGGTAACCAATCCATCTGGCCCACAATTGTTCAACCAATGTACTGCCGAATCGAATCGAAAATCGTGTCTTCTGAAACCAGCCAAATAACCACCAGGGCGACTGTCCATTTCTATTACAGCACACGAAACACCAGCACGAGCGAACATTGCAGAGGAGGTTAGTCCGCTAATTCCGCCACCTATAATTATAACATCGTAATATTCTTTTGGTTCTATTCCTCGCAAGTCAATAAAATTAAGTGCGAAGTTATGAAGATAAATTTACACATCTATGTTATACTTAATCGAAAATTGAGGTGATAAACTCTTTGCTATTATCTTTGCAGAATGAAATACAATTTAAGCGAGATAAACGAGGTTATCAGAAATAGGCGAAGTGTTTACCCGAAGCAGTTTAGTGATAGAAAAGTACATCGAGAAATGATTGAAAATATGCTTGAAAATGCACGTTGGGCTCCTACTCATGGGTTAACACAGCCTTGGTTTTTTAAAGTGTTTATGGGTGATGGACTTCAAAAACTGGCTGAATTTCACTCGGAAACCTATAAGAAAATAACGCCATCAGAATCGTTTTTGGTAAAAAAATACGATAAGCTTCAATCGAATGCGTTGCAATCATCAGTCGTAATTGCTATTTGCATGAAGCGGCAAGAAATTGAAAAAATACCCGAAATTGAGGAAATTGAAGCCGTTGCATGTGCAGTACAGAATATGCACTTAACCGCAACAGCATTTGGTTTGGGAGCATATTGGGGTAGTGGTGGTTTAACATATTCGGAAGAAATGAAAACATTTTTGGGATTAAAGAAAAAGGACAAATGCTTAGGTCTTTTTTACATAGGTTACCCTGATATAGAATGGCCGAAAGGACAACGAAAGCCAATCGAGTATTTCACCGAATGGGTAACTGAATAAATATTGTATTTTTGAGCCTAATCAGAGCATTAGAACAATTGAAAATGAGAAAATTAGTACTATTTCTTCCTTGTCTATTCCTATTGGGATTTGGACAGATAACTTTTGCGGCTGATGACTTTAAAAAGCTTTTTCACGAAGCGCAAGGGCTCATGTTTAATGAAAATTATGAATTTGCGCTTCCAGTTTTATTGAAGTTAGATTCAATGCAGCCTAATAATGCCAACATACAATTTCAAATAGGTATGTGTTATTTCCATTCTCCATTAGAGTCGGAAAAGTCTATTCCTTATATAGAAACAGCTGTCAAATCTGCTTCAATGGAATACCAAGAAGGGGACGAAAAAGAGACAGGTGCTCCTCTTTGGGCACATTATTTACTTGGCGAAGCGTATAATAAAAATTACAATTTCGACAAAGCTGAGGTAACTTTCGAACAATACAAAGCACTATTGATTGATGTAGATAGTTCAATAATCGAAGATGTTGATCATCAAATTAAGATTGCAAAAAATGGTAAAACGTTAATTGCATCACCAGTAAATATGATTATTACTAACTTAGGAGATAAAATAAATTCGTCTTACGCTGATTACAAGCCTGTACTTACAGCCGATGAATCCGAATTAATCTTTACATCCCGAAGAGAGGGCTCGACAGGCGATGCTGTGAATTTAGAAGGAAAATATTTTGAAGACATTTATATTTCAGATTTTATTGATGGAGAATGGGCTGCGCCAAAGAATATAGGAGCGGCAATTAATACTGACGATCACGAGGCTACAGTTGGCTTATCAGCAGATGGGCAGAAATTATTTATTTATAAATTTCTAGAAGGGTCTGGAGATATTTATGTGAGCGACTTAGAGGGAAGTGAGTGGGCTTCACCAAAAAAAATGGGTTCAGATGTTAACCTTAAATCATGGGAAAGTCATGCTTCAATGAGTGCCGACAGCCGTTTTTTATATTTTACAAGCGATAGAGAAGGAGGTTACGGAGGGACTGATATTTGGTATTGCCAATTATTGCCAGATGGTAATTGGGGGTTAGCATTAAATATGGGACCGCAGGTAAATAGCATTTATGATGAAGATGGTGGGTATTTGCATCCAGATGGAGATAATTTTTTCTTTAGCTCTAAAGGGCATAGCACTATGGGAGGTTACGATATTATGTTTGTTCATAAAAATATAGATGGTTCTTGGGGCGAGTCTCATAACTTAGGGTATCCAGTTAATACAACAGGTGATGATGTGTTTTACATCCCTACAACTGATGGAACAGGAGCCTACTACTCATCCTTTAGAAAGGAAGGATACGGAGAGCAAGACATTTATAAATTAGATTTCCCTGACGTAGAAGAAAAGTCGTTAACAATATATAAAGGAGTTATTTCTACTCGAAATGGTGAGCCACCAAGCGATGTTGTTATTTCGGTTGTTGATGTAATAACAGGTGAAGTTATAGGTCGATATACGGCAAATTCGAAAACAGGAGAGTATTTAATTGTATTGCAACCCGGTAAAGATTACGATATTACATACGAAGGTCCAGGCTGTTATTTTTATTCAGACCATGTTGAAGTTAGAGAAGATTCACAATATCATATTATAGAAAGAGCCGTTGCCTTAGACCCCCTAGAAGTGGGAACGGTGCTAGAGCTTCAGAATTTATTCTATGAATTCGATAAAGCCGCTCTAACTGGTCAATCAACTACAGAGTTAGATAAACTCTTTGATTTGTTAGTGAAGTGTCCGCTATTGAAAATAGAAATCGATGGACACACAGATTCTAAGGGTTCTGCTGAATACAACATACAGCTATCTCAAAAAAGAGCGCAATCTGTGGTTGACTATCTAGTTGAGCGAGGAATTCCTGAAGATCGATTAAAAGCAAAGGGGTATGGCGAAGAAAAGCCCATTGCTTCAGACCAAAACCCTGACGGCACTTTTAACGAAGATGTGATGCAATTGAACCGTAGAACAGAAATGAAAGTTTTAGCAGTCGATTAATCTCGTTCTTATTATATTTCAACACCAAAAATGCAGATATCATCTATCTGCTCTGCATTGGCTTCGTTCATCCAATTTTCAATGGTTGAATTGAGTAATTCATGCATTTCGTTCATAGAAAGCGAATGATTTTCGAGCAATAATTTTTTCAAATTTTTAGACATAAATTTCTTTCCCTTTGGTCCACCAAACTGGTCAGGGAAGCCATCGGTTAGCAGGTAGATTCTGTCGCCAGTCTGTATTTTTATCTTATGATTGGTGAATGGTTGGCTATAATCGTAATTCGCAACAGGTTGTTTGTTGGGCTTAAAATCATGCAGTTTGTATTTGTTATTACCAAGCTCAAGTGTTTTGAATTCAGTGCCGGGACTTGTGATATTTAATTCCCTGTTCGAAACAATGAACATCGGATTAAGAGCCCCAGCCCATTCTATGGTTTTGGTTGTTTTATTGTAAGCACAAATAGACATATCCATACCATCTTTTCTACCTTTAAATGCATTTTGCACTAATAAAGTAAGCCTGTCTAGAATATCAGAAGGTTTGGTTAAATTATACTCGTTTACGCATCTGTTTAATCCATTAGTGCCAACCATGCTTACAAACCCCCCTGGAACGCCATGTCCGGTGCAATCTACCGCAGAAAAGTACGAAACCCCATTTTTAAATTCCATCCAATAGAAATCACCGGAAACTATGCCTTTTGG
>JAESTK010000048.1 GCA_016763645.1 Flavobacteriales bacterium | reverse complement strand
GGATCTTTTGTCATTTTCATGCTCTAAACATAAGTATAATTAACTAACAAATAGCTAGTTACAGAAACATATTCTTCAATTTATTGCGGCTATTTCCCCTGCAACGGTCTTGAATTCTCCCTTAGAAAAGACTTCGAGTATTCTCGAACCGAGGGATTGACAAATGATACTATGTTAAAAATAAGCTAGTTAAGAATGGAACTCAGGTTTATAGTTGTATCGAAGGTAATTCTACCTTAATGGCTTCGATTTCGGCAGCTAGTTTTTTCTTAAAATTTTTGTATTCGTCAGAGTTTTCATTAAACGGCCAGTGAGCCAAACCGTTTCGGACTTTATCAACTCGCGCCATTAATTTGAAACAAGAATTATCGATTGACGATTCTTTAAACCTCTCCCAAATATAGTCAACCGCTTGTTGATTGGGGTGCAACATATCTCGGTTATAAAAACGATAATCGCGCAGATCATCCATCATGATTTCATAAGCGGGAAAATAACTAACGCTTTCAAAATCTTCAACTAATTGCTGAATTGCAAGGTGTAGCACAGATTTACTTCTTTGATTTTCAACTACTCCATCTTTTAAATGTCTTACGGGACTCAGCGTGAAGAGGAGAGGAAAGTTGAAGGCCGAAAGTTCAAAGTTTTTAATTAATTCTCGAAATGACTCGACAACTTCTTCTTTAGATAAAAGCCTTTTCGTAAATTTCTTGTTCGGTACTTTATGACAATTAGCGACTATATTTCCGGAATCAATGTGTTCGTAAATCCAAGCTGAGCCAAACGTAATTATCAAACAACTTGTCTTTTTTAAGAATTTTGAAGCTTTACTCAACGCTTCGTTGTGTTTCGCCAAACATTCTTCTTTTGTTAATGCTGCCAAATCGCCATGGGTTTCGAAACAAAACCAACGCCCTTGATCAAAATGAAAATCGCTTTCTTCGAACGTTTTATTCGCAACAATTCTATACAAAATATTCGCAATAGAAATTGGATTGAACACCACCCCAAAAGGATTCGTCATCGAATTAAATCCAAAATAAGCAAATTTACTCCCTATGTTTTCCGAAAAACAAGAACCCACCAACAATATATCATCCTTGTAAGATAATTTTTGAGTGGGCGGATTAGGCGTTACTTCTGTTCTGAATTGAGTCATTTTTCACTAACTTTGTGAGTACAAATGAACGAAAAAGAAAAAAAGGAATTCAAAAAAAAACTCAACGAGGTTTTTAAAGAAACTGAATCTCGTATCGAAGACCTTAAAGAATTAACCAAACCCATTGCTCCCGAAAATGCTATTGGACGCATTAGCCGTATGGATGCCATCAACAACAAGAGCGTAAACGAAGCTGCTTTACGACAAGCTGAATTCAAGATGAGCAACCTTAAAATTGCATTCGACAAAGTTGACAAAGAAGGTTTTGGAAATTGTATCAGGTGTGGGCAAACGATTCCGATGGGCAGATTAATGCTACTTCCTGGAAGTTCGAAATGTGTGAGGTGTGCGAGTTAGGATTATCACATACTTATTACTGATTATTGCACCGCAACTGAGTTTTGGGCAAAATAAATTTAATATTTCGATTGGGTCGAGTTTAAACCTATATGGACCATACACACCAATTGAGATTAATATAAAAAAGCAAAGAGCGGAAATGTCTTTTGGAATAGAAAGCCGATACATTCGTGCAGAAAGGGTAAGAAAAAAACAATTATTTGGAGCACATTTAAGCTTAAACTACTTCTTATGGGAGAGAAAACATATGTATTATATTACCACATCATACTACAACATGCGGCATCAATTCGGTGGTGGAGCACCTGTAAATTATTGGTATTCTGAAATACAGGCCGGAGAAAACAACTATGGGGTTAAAGTTAAGCGAAATGCTTTTAATCTTGGTGTCGGAACTAATTGGAAACTTGTGAAATTGATTTATGTAAATATGGAGATGGGAGTGTCCTATACTGTTCTTAAATATTCACGTGAAGGCGATTGCAAGACTTGTGGACAGCATGATGGCTTTGCGCACATTCCCTTTATCAAATTTGGGTTTAAATACTACTTTCCAACCAGCGGAAGCGACACCAGTGAAGAGAAATAAAGTCATCTTCATCGACTCCGTTCATCCAATTTTACGAGAACGGTTCACCAAAATGGGATTTAAATGCTTGGACTACACTAATAATTCTCGCAAAGAGATATTGAGTGTAATTAGCGCCTTTACAGGCGCAGTTATTAGAAGTAAATTCACAATTGATTCAGCGTTTTTAGACAGGGCGATTAACCTAAAATTTATTGCGCGCTCAGGTGCTGGGCTAGAGAATATAGACTTGGATTACGCAAAAACTAAAAATGTAAAAATCTATAATTCACCCGAGGGCAATCGAACTGCGGTTGGCGAACAAGCCGTTGGCATGCTATTAAGCCTGTTCAATAATTTAAACCGTGCAGATTCTGAAGTCCGCAAAGGAATTTGGGATAGAGAAGGAAATCGTGGACACGAATTATCGGGCAAAACGGTTGGTATTATCGGCTACGGAAATATGGGTTCTGCATTCGCGCAACGCCTGCTAGGTTTCGAATGCAAGGTTTTAGCTTACGACAAATACAAAAAAGGATTTGGCGATAAGCTGGTAAAAGAAGTTTCACTCGAAACTATATTTAAAGAAGCTGACATCCTTAGTTTACACACTCCTCTTACAAAAGAAACACGCGACTTGATTGATGACGAATTTATCAGAAGTTTTGAAAAAAATATTTACATCATTAATACCGCTAGGGGGCAATCGTTAAACACATCCGATTTGGTTAATGGACTAAAATCTGGTAAGGTTCTAGGCGCATGTTTGGATGTGCTCGAATATGAAAAAACATCTTTCGAGAAATTAGATTCAAGTAAATTACCCGAACCATTTCAATACTTAATCAATTCTGATAAAGTGATTTTATCACCTCACGTTGCTGGGTGGACACATGAATCTTACGTTAAACTTTCTACGTTTTTGGCAGATAAAATTGAGAAAAATTTGAACCAAAATATTTAAGTTTTCGCACTTCGAGTGGAATAATTATTTTTATTTTGTTACTTCTGATAAATTATGCGCCCTGAGGCTCTCGAAGGGCAAATAATTTTATCTATCAACCTGAGTTCGATTAATCACGGAAGCAGGTAAGTGGCTGATTTACATCGATTTTAATGTGAGTTCATGTCGAAAAGCACTTGGTCAATCTCCCTAACCAGTCCGAATATATTCGGAGTCTCCAAGAGGGAATTCCCTCT
>JAESTK010000047.1 GCA_016763645.1 Flavobacteriales bacterium | reverse complement strand
CGAGGCAGAGCCATCGAGGTATTTCGCTCGTTTCATTTTGACCGAAGGGTCAAAAACCGAAATTCGTTACCTACACCTCACCCAAAACTTTTAACAAAGTTTTGACCTCTCCTAAAGGAGAGGTTGAAGCGGAAACCCACGAGGCAGAGCCTCGGGGAATTCTTTCTGATTAAAAATTTCCCACTAAAGAAACACTAAGTTTTAAGCTTTTAAAAATGAAAAACAAAACAAAACGTTCTGGCTCAGTGCAAACTTGAAAGTTGATTGTTTTCTACTACCCTATTGCTATATACAAAGCGAAAATGGTATCGGCAGATTAAATATTTTACTGTTTCAATTCCAGTTTCTTTAACGTTTTAGCCTGACAATAAAGAAGATTACCCTTTCCCTTACCAAAAGAAGTATTTGTAGCATTAAAAAACTTGCAGCGATAAGCAAGTAAACACCCCACCACAAAAGCTTTTTATTAAAATGGTTTTTTGTGCTTTCTATAGTTTTATCTTCCACTGTATTCCAAAAAGTAGCACTTGGAATAAAGAAATCCATATTTTCTGCAAGTTCCAATTTATTGATGTCGGTCTCTCCTCTATTGTCAATTTCGGTTTCAACAATAGCGTCAATCCCTCTGTATAACATTAGTGGGATATCTTTTTTGGCTACTGCCACTTTTTGTTGTTCAATCCAATTATCAGAATCTGTTGATATGCTTACAATTGAAGAGAAAGCTACAACAGCTTCTTTTAAATTTTGGCTTTTAGAATTCATACCTAAATACAGCTGAAATGCTGGGAATATAATCTTAACCGAAGGTAAAACACCTTCATGAATTTCGTTAACCGAGCATTTTTTTGTTGCTAGCCATGAGCCAAAAGTTCCAAAAAAAAATACGAAAAGGAGAGGAAAATAAACAAAATCTAAAGTGTTAAACGTCTTAAAAATACCTGATGTTGGTCGAAACGATTTCGACAAATTAATAACCAAAAGAACGATGACCGCTAGTAAAAATCCAATAACTCCAAAAAACAAAAAGCCTTGCCAAGCTGCTTCAAAAGCAGCCTCGATTATTAAATTGAAGCTAGGCATTTTAATACCGAATAATCCACTTAGTAGTTTTTTCATACTAACAAAAAGGTTCTAGCAATCTAATTATCATTTTATAAGTTCAATTTACAATTCCTCCGTAGCTAAAACTTAGCACAAGGTACTAAAAACCTTTGTCTTCTTTTTTTACGCCTATTGTGTTCTGTTTCATACTCCCATGTTAGAGAGATTTCATGCGAACCAGCAGTATTTGTTAGTAATCGAGAAATAGTTAAATCGTAGCTGTATGCAACCCGTATTGACTGCATCTTAGCTCCCGCCATAGCTATAATAGCGTCATTATTGGCATATCCCACATCGTACTCTTTTAAGCCTGGTATGCCTCTATACCACAGTCCAAATATTAACGGTTCTTGTGTAAAATACATACCTATATCGAACTGATCCCATTTTTGTTGCGCTTTATAATTAGCTACAATTGTTATTGTAGATGTTGCAGCACCCTTTGTTGTTTTCTTTACAGGAAAGTTGAAACCACCATGTACAGAATACTTTATTGGCAAATTAGCCTTCCCCGATTGAATAAGAGACTGGTTTGGTTGATTGAGGTGATCGAATGCCGCTCCCAACCAAAACTTGGATGAATATAGCACCATACCTGCCGCTACATCTAAATAAGAAGTACGTTGCGAAATACCTGTTTCTGATGTCGTAAAACCTTCGCCTCTAGACAACTCATCACCAAATGTAAGAGCATCGGCATCTAAAGCTCTCCAGACATACGAAGCCCGAAGTCCTGGACGTAAAATTAGCTTTCGATTTAACCGTATTTGATACGAGTACATTCCTCCCACACTAGTAAACTTTAATCCTCCTGTACCCGCTTTATCATGTATTACCATGAGACCAACACCACTATTAAAATCAATTAGGTTGTGATCGTACGTTACCGCATAAGAAATAAATGCTTTAGGAATAGCAGGCCATTGATTGCGATGTATTGCAGTTACTCTCCCTTGACCTGTGTTACCCACAAATGCAGGATTAAGATACATTGGCGTGGCGTAAAATTGAGAAAACTGAGGGTCTTGCGCCTTTATATGAAGCACCATGAAAAATAAGATTGATATGACTAGAGCTCGTTTCAATCAGTCGACTTTTTAAGTACTATCTTTTTATCGAATTCAGTAAAGTTCTCATCTGCAGGGTAAAATAAATTTTGATCAACCGTTTGATATCCTTTTTTTGAAACCACAAATTTGTAGTTTACATAAGGCTGTAAGGCCATTAAAAATTTACCTGGTTTAGCATTAGATTTATAAACTCCTTGCACAAGATTCTTATCTTCATTAATGACTGTTATTTTAACTTTTACGGGGATTTTGTGGTCTCCATCTTCCGCAAGAATTTCTCCTTTCAAGATTACCACGAGCTTATTCTGATCAACCAAATTTATTCGATAAATATCTTGACTACCGTAGCCTCCTTCTTTACTTGATGAATAGTAACCCGTTTTTTCATCTTCTGTCATCACAAAGTATATATCATCATGAACTGTATTGATTGGATAACCCAAGTTTTGAGGCAATAACCATAGTTTGGCATCTTCACCAAGTTCAACTTTAAAAATATCGAACCCTCCGATGGTTCCATGCCCTTTCGAACTAAAATAGAGGGTGTTCCCATCAGAAGAAATAAACGGAGCATCATCATCATATTTTGAGTTAACGATTGGCCCCAAGTTAGTTGGCAAGCTCCAGTCTCCATTGGCAAAAAGAACACTTCGATATATGTCTTGCCCACCATAACCTCCTGGTCTGTTGGAAGAAAAATACATCACATTTCCATCAGAAGTGATACTCGCACTCGCTTCTGCATACTCAGAGTTAATGTTCTCTCCAAGCTTCTTGGGAGTTTGCCAATTGGTGTTTTTGAATGTTGAAAAATAGAGGTCACCTCCTGTTAATTCCTCATTGGTTCGGAACATAATAAGCGTTTTTCCGTCAGGCGATAGCCCAACAGAAGCATCATGTGTTTTTGTATTTATCTGACCTCCAAGATTTTGCGCTTTTTGCCATTCACCATGGTCGCTATAGGAGAAATAAATGTCCTCAAAATAATTATTGTAAGGATCTTTTTCACCTCCTGTGCTTCCTTCCCGCCTTGAGGTAAACAACATAATCGAGTCATTTTTACTTATAACTGGCACATAATCAGCATACTCTGAATTTATACCTTCACCTACATTTTCTATTCGAACTCCTACAGGGTTTTGAAGCATTTGCATGGCTCGACTCGAAATATCAATTTGGCGATTTACTTCCTCTAAATCAGCATCTCCATCTAAACCAACCTCTTTATAGTACTGATAATTGCGAATAGCATTTTTGAAATCTTCCATCCGGTGATAACATTGTGCCAACTGGAAAAACGCATCTCCATAATCTTGTGAGGCTGCTTCAGAGAAATGGAAAGCTGCTTCGCTTAAATCACCTCCTAACCTCATTACACATACCCCCATTCTATAGTTCATTTCGGCATGGTCTCGTTCAATTTTATGAAGTTTTACATATATTTCATAAGCAGAAACGTAATCAGTTAATTCAAAATAATAGGTAGCATCTTCATATTTTTTCTGATGTTTTATAGAAAATTTTTGCCCGTAAGAAAAACTCCAAACCATCAGAGATACAATTAATATAATTCCGTTTCTTATCATCTTATCAATGTTAAATCACCTGCTTTTACTTCTTGTGTTCCATTCGTGTAAGTTACTCTTATTTTCCAAACATACACATCTTGTTGGCATAATTCACCCAAATAATAGCCGTCCCATCCTATATTTAAATCGTCTGAAACGAAAATTAATTCTCCCCAACGGTTATATATTTCCATGTGAAACACTTCTATATATTTAGTTATTGGAAAGAACACTTCATTCGAAATGTTAATTGGGTCGTAAGCCCCACCACTACCTCCCGAAGGGCTAGGAACAAAAGCATTTGGAACATTTAGTTCATAATAAGGAGTAATAATTACAAGCTGATCGCATTCGGCTACACAACCATATTGATTGGTTACAATTAAATTTACCATATAAGTTCCCGTATCAGAATAAGTGTGTTGTGGATTTGCTAATGAAGACGTGTCTCCGTCTCCAAAGTCCCATTCAAAAATTACTATATCATCTGTCGAGGTTAGTGTAAAATCAATTTCTGGGGTTCTTATGTCCGTTGTATTAGGTGTTGCTTCGCATTCTATGTCTGGGACAGGGTTTACCGTTATTTGAGTACTTCCTTGTGTTACAACTGAGCACCCATCATTAGTAATAATACTAAGGTTGACAGTATATATTCCTGAATTATTGAATGTATACGTTGGATTTTGATCGTTGGAGATACCTCCATCACCAAAACTCCACGAGTATGCACTTATACTGGAATTGTCTCCATCACTTTCGAAATCTACGATTAAGGGTTCACACCCGCTAATACCTGCTGGTGTAATACTAACATCGGGTAATTGAAATACATTAAATAATATTGAATCACTTATGGAGTTACTACATTGGTCGGTTATGGTTATGTAATATGTTGTCGTTACTATAGGTGAAACAGAAAAGGTACCTAATGTTGTTTCAGGTATTTCCCCCCACTGGTAGATATAAGGAGGGTATTCTTCAATAAAAGAAGCAGAAACCGACCCAGATTCGCCAGGGCAAATATTATCTTGAACCGACATTTGCAGACTATCAAACACCAAGTTCATCACAAAAATAGCAATAGATGCTGGAGCCGAATTACACCCATTTCCATCTGTAACTGTAATTAAATATACAGTATCACCGCTTGGCGATACATTTTGAGATTGATTAGGTGGGAGTCCATTGTTCCATTGATAGGTATAGTTGCCCACTCCTCCAGTTGCAAGAGCACCAATAGCCACAGACTGTCCAGGGCAAATAGTATCAGAATTAGGTGTTGTTGTTACTGTTATTACAGAAGGCTCGTTTATAATCGCTGTATCGGTAATAAAGCAAGCATTATTATCATTAATTGAAACAATATATTGACCTGCCGCTAAACCTGTTGCTGTTGCTCCATTTTGAAAAGCAGTATTGATGTCCCATTGATAACTATAAGGCGAAGTTCCGCCCAAAAGGTTGACTTGAGAAATTCCGTCATTTCCATTGTTGCACAACACATCTGTAATCGATATAACTGACGTT
>JAESTK010000301.1 GCA_016763645.1 Flavobacteriales bacterium | reverse complement strand
AGTTGATGAATTTGAAGTTGATGCAGACAGTATTAAGCCAGAAGCAGACCTTAAAGAAACACTAGATCTTGACAGTTTAGATTACGTTGATTTGGTTGTTGTTATCGAAAGTAATTTCGGGTTCAAAGTAAAAGGAGAAGACTTTGTTGACATTAAGACCTTTCAAAATTTTTACGATTACGTAGAAACCAAAGTTACGGAAAAAGTAGCAAGCTAGTTTCCTTTTTATGGTTAGAGAACTTTTTGCTTTAATCTTTTTACTTTAATCTTAATAAATGTCTTGGGATGGAAAAACTAGAGGAAACCTACTTGGTCAGCAAATTTTCGTTTTTGCACTAAAAAGGCTCGGGCTAAGGGTTGCGTATTTTATACTGCTATTTGTCGCTGCCTATTTCTTCTTGTTTGTTTCAAAATCACGCAAATCCGTATTTTACTTTTTCCATAGTCGGTTGGGATATTCAGCACTTTCGGCTTATTGGGCAACGTATATCAACTTCTATAAATTTGGTCAAAACTTAATCGACAAGTTTGCGATTCTGTCAGGCGAAAAATCCAAATATTCTACTACCCATAACGGAGGAGAATACCTTGATGAAATGACAAAAAATGGAACCGGTGGTGTTTTAATGAGCGGTCATATTGGTAATTTTGAAGTAGGAGGGCAGTTGCTAGAAAGACTTGGAGGAAAAATAAACGTGATTATGCAAGACGAAGACCATGAGAAAATTAAAAAGTACATGAATTCTAAATCAAAGCAAAAATCGTTTAATATAATTCCCATTAAAAATGACTTATCGCATGTTATTAGTATCAAAAATGCGCTAGCAGAAAATGAATTTATTTGCGTGCATGGCGACCGATATATGGAAGGAGCTGAAACAGTAGAGCTTGACTTTTTAGGAAAAAAAGCAAAATTCCCGAAGGGACCATTTGTTATAGCTACAAGATTTGGAGCTCCCGTTACTTTTGCATTTGTAGTTAAAACAGATATGAGATCTTACCGGTTTTCGGCTACAAAACCGAAACTGTACAACCGTAAACTTGAAGAATGTATGCAAGATTATGTAGCTAAACTCGAAGAAGTCGTAAAAGCAAACCCACATCAATGGTTTAATCATTATGAGTTTTGGGCGTGATGTGTGAAAATTCTTTTCTTTGTTGCGTACAAGGAAATTATGGAAACATTATTAGACACTAAACAGGTTACAAGTCTTATCCCTCAAAAGGAGCCATTTGTAATGATCGACAAGTTAATCGCTTCTAACGATACGTCATCAACAAGCGGACTAACTATAACCGAAAACAATATTTTTACTCAGAATGGTGTATTTATTGAACCAGGATTAATTGAAAACATTGCGCAAACAGGAGCCATAAGAGCAGGCTACATATTTAGCAAATTAAAAGAAGAAGACGATAGTCTAGAACCACCCGTAGGTTATATTGGTGCAATAAAAAGTTTAATTATAACGAAGCTTCCGAAAATTGGCGATACCATACAAACTACCCTTACAGTCGAAAATCAGGTTTTTGATATTACAATGGTAAAAGGAGAAGTGAGACTCAACAATGAAGTTATTGCTTCTTGCTCCATGAAAATTTTTATTCAAAAAAGTGGAAATATGTCAATATAACTTCTTCTTTGGGGTCTATAATTGAAATATCTGGCTTAGTAAAGCAATACTCAAATAGCGAATCTAATGCTGTTGACGGGGTAAATCTTACCGTTAATAAAGGAAGTATCTTTGGATTACTAGGACCGAATGGTGCGGGAAAAACAACAATTATTTCAATTTTATGCGGACTTGTAAAAGCTACAGAGGGTATGGTAGTAGTTGGGGGGAATAATGTAGATTCTGGATTAAATCGAGTGAAAGAAATTATTGGCGTTGTTCCTCAAGAAATAGCGTTGTACCCAACACTTACAGCAAAAGAAAACTTAGAATTTTTCGGGAAATTATACGATTTAAAAGGAAATGAGCTTTCAGATAAAATTAACGAATGGCTCGATAAGCTTGGTCTTTCAGACAAAGCTAACCAAAGGCTAGAAACCTTTTCTGGAGGAATGAAACGTAGGGTGAACTTAATAGCGGGATTATTACACGACCCTCAAGTTTTATTTTTAGACGAGCCTACTGTTGGAATCGATGTTCAATCTAGAAATGTTATTGTAGAACACCTTAAAGAGATTAATGAAAAAAAAGGAATTACAATAATTTATACATCTCACCATATGGATGAGGCTGAAAATTTATGTACCGACATCGCAATTGTCGACCATGGAAAAATCATAACAGAAGGTACTCCAAAAGGGCTAATAGAAGCTCATACAGATTGTGAGAGGTTGGAAGATATTTTCTTAAAGCTAACTGGTAAATCGTTAAGAGATTGATATGCTAACGAAACTTTGGGCATCTTTTTATAAAGAGTTTTACTTGTCGTAAGAGATAGAGGAGGACTTGCAATGCTCTTTATTATGCCATTATTTTTAATTGTTACTATGGCAATAATTATGGATGCTCCATTTAAAGATTATCAAGATGTAGGTGTAGAATTGCTCATTGTAAATGAAGACAACGATACCCTAGGTAACATTATTGAAAGAGGATTAAAAAAATCAGACGTGTTTACCGTAATCAAAAACATTAATGGTAAAGAGCTTACAAGAAAAAGTATAGAGTCACTTATTAAAAAAGGAGATTACATGATTGGTATTGTTATCCCGAAAGGGGCTACTAATGATGTAAATGAGCAAGTAAATGAATTGGTGAGTTCTATGTTACACCAATTTGGGATGGAGTTGGAGCAGAATAATAAACCCAAAAAAATAGGAGAGGTTAAAATTCAGGTGTATCTCGACCCTGCAATAAAGCAATCGTTCGCTAATACGGTTATCAGCTCTATAAAAAGTTTTACATCTCAGGTAGAATCGAAACTTATTTTAGATGGATTTTATGTTCAAATGACTGAAGAACCAACAATGAATTCTCAAAAACCACAAGCCGGTTTTATTCAATTCGAAGAAATTTACCCCTCTGGTGCTGTCGATAAAAGTGAGAAAATTTTCACTAATTCAGTTCAACATAACGTACCTGCATGGACGGTATTTGCTATGTTTTTAACTGTCGCTCCGCTGGCAAGTAATATGATAAAAGAACGGGAGGGAGGAAGTATGTTACGACTAATGGTTGCGCCTGGCTCTTACCTTACTCTATTAACAGGTAAATTGTTGTTTTATGTCGGCATTTGTATGATTCAATTTGTTTTAATGATGTTGGTTGGTATATACTTACTACCATTTGTAAATCTACCATCATTAGTTATTGGGAATAGTTTTTTTGGAATTTTGTTGGTCGCATTAATGGTCAGTTTTGCGGCAACAGGTTTTGGAGTTCTCGTGGGAACCGTATTTACATCATACCAACAGGCATCCATATTTGGCACTGTTATCGATGTAATTATGGCAGCCGTTGGGGGAATTATGGTGCCACTGTTTGCTATGCCCGATGTTATGAAAACCATTGGTCGTTTAACCCCACTTAATTGGGGTATGGAAAGCTTTAACGATTTGTTTCTAAGAAGTGCTGGAATTACAGAAATTCTTCCTGAAGTATTTCAATTGTTCAGCTTTGCGGTCGCAACATTAATACTGGCGTGGTGGCTGAACCGTAAAAATATGGTAGTTTAATCAGAAAGAATTCCCCGAGGCTCTGCCTCGTGGGTTTCCGCTTCAACCTCTCCTTGAGGAGAGGTCAAAACTTTGTTAAAAGTTTTGGGTGAGGTGTAGATAACGAATTTCGGTTTTTGACCCTT
>JAESTK010000046.1 GCA_016763645.1 Flavobacteriales bacterium | reverse complement strand
TTCTTTTTTCATCTTTTTAATTTAAAATTCAACATTCACAATTTCTTAGTGTTCGTGACCGTGAGCAGGCATCTTACCAGACATTGTTGCCAATTTTATTTGATATGCTCCCTTGATCACTACTCTTTCATTTGCCTTTATTCCCGATAAGACTTGTACAGACATACCATCTTTTGCACCAAGTTTTAATTCCCGCTTTTGAAACCCCTCGCCTGATGTTTGTACATAAGCATAATAATTTCCTTGTTCTTCGATAAGTGCTGTATATGGAATTATCAAAGCGTCTTTAATCACATTTGTTTTTAGGAAAACTTCGATAAATGAGCCTGGAATAATTTCACCCTTATTGTCAATTTCAAAGTTTACAGGGATATAATAGGCATTGTCATTGGTGCTCTTCCCGTAAGAAATCAACCGTCCGTTTAAGCTATTTGTACTATAAATTCTATCATTATAAGCGGTTTTAAAGTTGGCAGATGAAATGCTATTAAGCTTAGAAAAATGCTTTTGAGACACCTCAGCTGTTAATATAAGTTTTTGATTTTGAGAAACACGGGCCAAAGGTTGCCCAATTTCAACATACTCACCTTCAGTTACCATTACACTTTTTAAATACCCCTGAATGGGTGATATGATTTTTTGCCCTCCTGCGGTGTAGTTGTTTGCCGTGGTATTGAAAACGGTTTGATAATTTTCATATCGGAGTTGTATCTCCTGAAAATCTTTTTGTGGAATGATGTCGTCTTTTGCTAATTTTTTGGATCTTTCAAAATCTTTATTCGCTTTTTCATAATTTGCTTTTGCAAGGGTATATTTTGCATCCAAATTGTTTTCTATTAATCCTTGTCCCGAAATTGAAAACAGAGTTTCACCTGAGCTGACTGCTGAGCCAATCAACTTTTTACTATTCCCGAATGTAATAATACCATTGCTCTTTGCTGTTAATACTACTTCATCTCCTTGTGCAGGTAATATTTGCCCCGTGGTCTTAAAGATTTCAGCAAATGGCCGCCTTTTTACTTCGGCATTGGCAAATTCTATTTTCCAAGCCTGTTCTTTTAGGTAAACAATTTCTTCTCCAATTATACTTTCTTGCACATACTCAAGGGCAGATTTAGTATCGGGAAAGACAAACACGCTATCTATTGTGATTTTATCTGAAAATTCTTTTGTCTGAATATCAAAAACTAATGTATAGATTCCTTCATTTTTCGGGTTTAGGTTAAGTCGAAATATACCTGGAGATGAAGGACTATCGGCTTTATTTGAAGGTTGTTTTTCATTTCCAATTAAGCTGATAGTAACAGAGCCCTCTGTAACTGCTGTAAAGTTCTCCCCTAATTGCGTGAAGTGGGCAGCAAATTTTGATGTTTTGCCTACAATTAGAGGTTTGAATTCTACGAACAATTCAGACCTTTCCGTATAAATAGTATACGCAAGAGGTTCAAGTTCTATATGTGCCTCGTTACCGTGCGAATGTCCGTGTTCGCTTTTGTGGTTATGTTCGTTTCTGCAAGCTGTAAATAATGTTACAAGAATCACGAATGAAATAATTATTTTATTCATTATAAATGTTTTAATGATGGATGTAAGGTATTGATGATAGTAATCGCTTCAATCTTAAATTTTAAAGATTGAAAGGTTTAGAATTGACAGTAATTAAATACAAAAAAGTCGAAATAGGACTTTATGTAAAGTCAATCCCTGATTATACAGAAAATACAGGAGGACCTCTAAGAGAAAAAGCGAAGCCAAAACAATGTAACGGAATTGCAGAAATATAGTTTGGTGGTTTCCACTTTATAGGAATAGTTGTTGGCTTAATAACCAAGTCGGTAATCGGCACAAACTGATTATCATCTTCTGTTTCTTGAAAACTGTTGTTACAACTGAATATAAATTCAGTCGAGGCTAATATATGTGTAGAATGAGAAAAAAGTCCAATTGGCTCATCATTTTCATCATGATGGTCATGCTCTTTCTTATCGTGGTGATGCTTATGCTCGTGGTTGTTAATTTCCGAAACCTCATCATGATGATGATGATGAGGAATAATATTGTGCGCCAACACAAATGAAAAAACAAATAACAGCACTAATGATATGTAATTATTTCTGTTCATTCAAGTACAAAGATATTCAAATTTAATAGTTGTCAGTTTTTCTTCAGGCGGTAGAAAAATTAAACTTGTTGGGCTTTTAACTTGTGTACAACAGGGTCAAAAGCAAATCTACATAGTGAGGTTCGAAGGTTGCCGTTTTTTTTTCAAAAATTCCAATTCTAAATCTCCATAGCTGAAGAAAGCTAAACCTCAATCTTCAGCCCATCATAAGCCAACTCGACAAAATCAGGTAACTCTTTTGAAGCCTCTTCGTGTTTACCTAATTGGTGACTAATATGCGTAAAATAACCCGTCTCGGGTTTAATTTCATTCATTAAATCAATTGCTTGTTCAAGAGTAAAATGAGATATATGATCTTTTCTTCTTAGGGCATTTAGAACCAATACTTTTACACCTTTTAGCTTAAGTTTTTCTTCTTCACTAATGTAATTTGCATCAGTTATATAGGCTAAATCTCCAATTCGGAAGCCTAAAACGGGTAGTTTGTGATGCATCACTTCAATAGGAATAAACTTAGTTTGGCTTATCGTAAAAGGGGTATTATCAATGGTTATTAAGTTTACTAACGGCACTCCAGGATATTTAAAATCAGCAAAAGCATAATGAAAATCATTTTTTAACGCTTTTTGAACTTGCTCTGTTGCGTATAAATCGATGTCTTTTTTAAGCGTAAAATTAAACGCTCGAACATCATCCATTCCCGCAACGTGGTCTTTGTGTTCGTGAGTGTAAATCACCGCAGTGAGGTTCTTAACATTCTCCCGTAACATTTGTTGGCGAAAATCTGGTCCAGTATCAATTACAAAAACATCTTCACCATCCTCAATCATTATAGACGTTCGTAGACGCTTGTCTTTTACATCATCAGAAGCACATACTTCACAATTACATGCAATAATCGGCACACCTTGGGAAGTTCCTGTTCCTAAAAATGTAACTTTCATTACGCGTGAACAGGGTACAATTTATATACCTGCTGTAAAGCGTAGTCGATTTCTTCTTTGGTGGTATATCGGCTAAACGAAAACCGAACTGCTGGACGCAACGTATTTGCTCCTATTCCTTCTAACACGTGAGACCCTTTATTAGATCCTGAAGTGCAAGCACTTCCTCCAGAACAACCTACTCCTGCAATATCTAAATTAAAT
>JAESTK010000001.1 GCA_016763645.1 Flavobacteriales bacterium | reverse complement strand
CTTTTTACCAATGGGATGTGAACGTTTAAGCACTATGCTCAATCTTGAAATTAATAGCTGGGAGCAGGCAGGTCAACTTGACCTCCTTACGCCGGGTGATTCGATAGGCCAGGTATCCCTACTATTTGAGAAAGCGGAAGATGATATTATTGAGGAGCAAATCGAGAAGCTCAATAGTAAAGCATAAATCTACAATCGCAAACCTGCATACCGGTCGTTTAGGCTAATGCTACCGCATTGGCGCACGGCACACGGGCAGGTTCTATTAAGAGCTGATCATCTGGAAATTTATGCTCCTTATCCCATGCAGGTTATTCAAGAAATTCGAATACCAATCACGATTATATCGTCTGTCTGATCCAGCTCTCCCTGCCAATTAGCAATAGTTTTATCCAAGATCTGATCCTGCTCTTTCATCGTTTTATCCTGTATCGCAATCAACAACTCTTTAAATCGCTTATACTTGAATTTTCTGGGCTTTTTGAGGTTGGCTTTCATATCCATTTCTCCTGAGGCAGCTTTATTAACTCCGGGCCTGCCGTATTGATCAGCATAGCCATCAGAAAAAATATAGATCGTATCATCTTGCTCCAGGTCGATCTCGTGATGTGTAAACTCCTTTATCTCCTTATCTAAAAAAGCACCTATGGGAATTTTGTCAGCTTTGATCTCTGCCAAATTCTCACCAAAGGAGATCGCTTTCCCACTTTTGACCATCTCGGAATTGACGACACCCCTTCTTACCAGGTACAAGGGATTATACGCTCCTGCATACTCAAGCTTCATATTGTCAAAATCTATGCTGCATAAGGCGATGTCCATGCCGTCTCTAATTATAGGTTCTTCTAAATTTTGTCCAAGTATTTCTTCCATCCCGGCATTGATATCATCAGGTATCCTGGCAGGTTGCGCAATACCATGCCCTTCCAATGCTTGCTTTAAAAGCGTAAAGCCCATGACGCTCATAAATGCCCCCGGAACACCATGTCCTGTACAGTCGGCTGCAGCAACCAATACCTTGTTGTCTTTTTCCGCTATCCAATAAAAATCACCGCTTACAACGTCCTTAGGTTTAAAGAGGATCAGGGCATTGGGCAGTAGTCTAAGCGCCAGTTTCTCAGGAGGGAATATTGCCTCTTGTATGCGTCTGGCATACCTGATGCTCGCATTAATATCTTCACTTTTTTCCTCTATTTCCTCATATGCCTGGTTAAGTTCAACATTTAATCTATGCTGTTGAAACATCTGCCTGAATGTTATGAATGAAAAAACAATGAGGATTAAATACCAGGAATAAAGAAACATGACCAAAAAACCACTTTTTTGATACGGCTCTTTATAAGCAGTCCCAACCCGAATATTGAGATCGAAAACATTGATAGTAGAATAAATAAAAACACTGGTGTCCACTGAAAAATTTTGGTAAAACTCCAGATCTTTATTCTTATTGTGTATCGGGGTATCGCCAAATACAGCTTCCCGACTGAAATCAAATCCCCTGGAAGTTGTAAACCTAAATACATATTCTTTTTTGTTTTCTTCATTGTAAACATTAGTCACTATTTGCTTCAGATTAATTACAGGAGCTACATAACCAACCGGCACGCCATCTCTTTTGATGCCGAAGTTCATTGCAATCCCGGGCCATCCCTCTACTAAATTGAAGGGCTCAAACAGAAGCATTTCCTCATTCTCCATTATTCTTTCCAACATTTTTATTTCCTCTTTATTTCTAAACTGTCGTACGCTTGTTCCTATTAATTTTTGTGGATTGGAAATACTTCTGGTGAATGAGCATTTGAATATGTGATTGGTATCGATAAATGACACAACGATAGAATCCCGGTACTGTAAGTTTTTGAGGAGATGGTTTACGTAATTCTGCAGTTCATCGGATGTGGGAATCTGGTCCGCATATTTAATAAAGGAGCCAATACCTGATGTGAGCGTTGCAAAATTGCTGACCGACCCATGTATTTCAGAAATCGCGTCTTCATGCATTGCCTGCAATCTGATGTTTCGCTTATCTGATTCCTTCTCTTCAATTGAAGAGGCAACGAAAAACAGGACCACCGCACCCATGAGCAGAAGGGCGACGAGAAGCAACTGAATTTTGAATTTTGCCAATACCTTAAGCATTCTCTGTTAAGAATTCCCTCTTTGTCTGATGTGCATTTTAGTATAACTTTAGCCCATGTTCCGCTACCATGAATTCCATGTATAAGTAGTGGAACGAAAATAGGACATTTATTTCCGATCAGGTCGTTCATTATGGGTATCGTTGAATATCATAGGTTGGATTAATCTCTTCCAAATAGTCTTCAATTATATCTTCAACTATCTCCTCATTCGTTTGACTGTACATCATCTTTCTTACCCGAAATTCTGAGATAGATTTCTTAAAACGAATATTCAAACCAACCATTTCAGCACAACTGCCCCTCCTCCCATTTCGTCGTTCTATTTCCTCTCTTTCACGATGCTCTCAATATCAGGTACATTATATATTGAGGTAACGGGTGGAATTATTACAGCTGAGTTTTGCGATGCAAACTGAATCGACACAACGAAAGGCAACTGGACGTTTGGGGTCTGTCCATAGGTTCGGTCATTTTATTGCCTCACTTGTTCAAACCATTCTGAAACAGATTATATTCACTAACTTACTCCATCCTTTAGGAACAAATTAACGTCTAAACCAATCCTCATGAAAAAACAATACTATCTAATTATTGTTTTCATCGCATTGTTCGGGTATTCAACTTTGGCTCAGTTTATCACTAGCACGGGTAGTATCGGTGTTCAACGGAAAAGCCAGGAAGCTCAACTCCTGAATAATGGCAACGTGCTCATGTGCGGCGGAGAGGATGGAGGATTTTTGCCAACAACATATTATAGTTCTGCCAAAATATTTACAGGCAGCTCCTGGTCTTCCACTAGTTTTATGGGCCAAAAGAGAATTTATTTTTCGATGGCTCTCCTAGACGATGGTAATGTTATTGCCATTGGTGGATGGAACGGAACTGAGAATACCAGAACCTCTGAGATTTATGATGTGGCGGCCGGTACCTGGAGCTATACTGATTCGACGGTTGGAGAATCAAATTACAGTGTAGCACTTAACACAGGTACAGGGAAGATTCTTATGTGTCACTACTACTGCGAACTATATGATCAAACTAGCAATACCTGGGCAGCAGCTGATACAATGGTCCAACAAAGGCAAAATTTTGCCATGGTTACTTTGTCAGATGGAAGAATCCTGGTGACGGGTGGAAATACAAATACGGCGGAGATATTTGATCCTGTTACGGAAACCTGGACATTGGCAACTGGTACCATGACTGAAACAAGGGCAAATCATTCTTCTGTATTGTTGGATGATGGCAAAGTATTGATAGCTGGAGGTGGTAATGGAACATTGACCTCAGAAGTTTTTGATCCAAGTGACGAATCCTTTACGGCTTCAAACAATGATATGGTAAGGGACCATTACAGATGTGAAATGGGAACACTACCCAATGGAGAAGCGGTGATATATGGCGCTGCAGGATTTGGTTTTTCATCATACAATGCTGAGGTCTATGATCCTGCCATCAATAAATGGTACAACCCCAGTAGTGGTAGTGGACAATACGGAGCAGAACATTATACTATGACTGAACTCCAAAATGGAAAGCTCCTGGTGGCTGGAGGCTCGCCCTCAATCAATGGAGCTAACACCTCAGCGGTATTGATCAATGGAACTAATCTTCCTGCTCCAACAGGAATTGACAACATAGTTGGCGATGGAGGTCTGATGCGTGTTTTTCCTAACCCAAGCGGGGGTGAATTTGACATCGATATGACTTTGGTTAACACAGATAATGTGCAGCTTGTTATAGAGAATATGCTTGGACAGGTAGTCTTTGCTGACAAAATATCATCTGCTACTCCTTTTTACACCAGGCATGTTGATATATCAGACGCTGGCAAGGGGCTCTACATATTAAAAATCAGATCTGAATCCGGGGAGTTGACAGAAAAGATTATTGTAGATTAGAGGGTAAAAGCCCAGATTAAATTTACTTAGCCAATCTCCTTTTAAGATTGCTTTCAAAATTGAGTGCAGTGGGAATCCCAATCCAGCTAGCACTGCATTAAATCCCAGTTTAATCGCCGGAGTTCCGGAACTGTACTGTTCGATCCGAAACACAAATACTTTATTCACAAATGGTTGCTTCATGCGCGGATCAAGTGACATCTTCGTTTCGGCTACTTTTACAACAACATTATCCGGAAAACTCTACTTAGATACCGCAAGATCATGTGTCACTATCGTAACGGAATCTGCTATGGTAGCCAAATGAGAAACAGCATGAAATGAATGTTGTGTCTGCAACATTATTGAAATTCTTTACACTTTTTACTTGATAACATCTGGATGTGCCTTTGGTCTCCTTAATAAAAACAACATTTACCGATTTGCCCATAAATGGATAGCTTTGCATCCAGTTTATATGATAATCATCCTATTTGAGGAAACTAATTTACAAAAGACAGCAAGAGGATAATAATTTAATGCGATTAAGCAGCTTATTATCAATCATTTAACTGCCCTCGTAGTTCAACGGATAGAATAGGAGTTTCCTAAACTCTAGATGCAAGTTTTTTGTCCGCCGAAGCTTTAGTGTAGGTGGAGATTCTTGCCGAGGGTACTAAGGCTTTCAAGTCTTTGATCATAAGGGCTTCAGGAGTTTTTCTAACTCTTTACCCCCACAAGACAAAAATTGCTT
>JAESTK010000303.1 GCA_016763645.1 Flavobacteriales bacterium | reverse complement strand
CCCCAAAACCTGGTGAAAAATATTTTCCATTAATTCAAGTTGATCAAATTAATGGGCTTGATCCCAAAAGAATTAGAGATAGGGTTCCTTTTGAACATTTGACACCATTATTTCCAGAGGAAAAATTTAAATTGACAAGACATTCAAAAGAAAATATTTCAACACGAGTTGTAGATTTGTTTGCCCCTATCGGAAAAGGACAAAGAGCATTAATTGTCGCGCAACCTAAAACAGGTAAAACTATCTTAATGCAAGATATTGCAAATGCAATTGCAGCTAATCATCCCGAAGCATATTTAATAGTATTGCTAATTGATGAGCGCCCTGAAGAAGTTACAGAAATGTCTAGAAACGTAAATGCAGAAGTTATCGCCTCAACATTTGACGAACCTGCTGATAGACACGTGAAAATTGCAAATCTTGTTTTAGAAAAATCTAAAAGAATGGTTGAATGCGGGCACGATGTTGTTATCCTACTCGATTCAATTACTAGATTGGCTAGGGCTTACAATACGGTTTCTCCTGCTTCTGGAAAAGTATTAAGTGGTGGTGTAGATGCAAACGCACTACATAAACCAAAGCGATTTTTTGGAGCGGCTAGAAATATTGAAGGTGGTGGTTCATTAACTATCATCGCAACAGCACTTACCGACACCGGTTCTAAAATGGACGAAGTAATTTTCGAAGAATTTAAAGGAACTGGTAATTCTGAATTGCAGCTAGATCGTAAAATTTCGAACAGAAGAATATTCCCAGCTATTGATATTGTTGGCTCTAGTACTCGTAGAGATGACTTGTTAATTGATAAGGAACACTTGCAACGTCTTTGGATATTAAGAAAACACCTTACAGACATGAACCCCGTTGAAGCTATGGAGTTCTTGAAAGACAGAATGCAAAACACAAAATCTAACGATGAATTCTTGATTTCTATGAATGGCTAATATTAAGCCTTTCATAAAGTTTGCGCTTCTTTTTTCATTGTTCGGTATTGCCGTAAAAATCATCTTGTGGCAACAGGGGTTACTAACTGATAATCCGGAATATGCCGGAATGAGTTACCTGTTATTCCTGATGTTTGCTTGTTTTTTTAGTATATACGAAAAACGTAAACACCAGACAGAGCCAACAAAATTCGCTATCGATTATAAATACGGTATGAAAAGCGTTGCTATAATGTCTCTAGTCATCGCCCTTTTCACCTACGGATTTTATGAATTACTAGACCCCGAAGATTTCCCCAACCGAATTGCGGAAAAAGTTGCTGCTGTTAAGGCGGCTGATGCTAGTGCTATTGAAAGCCCCATGAATTTAACCAAGGAGCAAACCGTTGAAAACAACAAACGTTTTGCTGAATTTATTTACAATTCGGCTAATCACGCTTTCATTTCTTTATTTGCCTTTTTAATTTTAGGGGGAATCTACTCCAGCATTATCACCTGGTTGGTTCGGAAGGTTTCGTAAAACCAATCGCCTCCTAAAAAATAATCGTGCGACTTAATGCCTCAAAAAAGAGCAGGTTAAGCTGGTCTTAGTTTAGCGAATCGAGATACAGTACATATCCTATCTATTACACAAAAGTTTGTATTTTTGAACCATATATTAACTCCTACTACAGGCGCTTCTTGTTTTACATGAAATCGATGCAATATTGTTTTTTAATTATAATAATTATTTTATTTAATTTACGGGCAGTAGGACAGGTAGATTCAAACTTATATTCATTTTTTGTTGCAGGACATGTATATGGAAGGCCTGGGGTTAACAACACTGGTTTTCACCCTCCGTTTAAGCAAAAATTTAATTACATCCAAAATCGAGACGAAATAAAATTTGGTTTTTTGACTGGCGATATCGTTTCACCTAATCCAAATATCCAGGATTGGAACGAAATAGATTCTGACATTACGGAATTAGGGATCCCTGTTCATTTTGCTGTTGGCAATCACGACATGGAAAATAGAGATTTATACGAAAGTCGTTATGGAATCACTTATTACTATTTTATGTTCCAAAATGATTTATTTATTGCTTTAGACCCTAATATTGATGAATGGAACATCTCAGGAATGCAATTAGATTTCTTAAAAAAAACTATCGACAACAACTACCTATCATCAGACAATATTTACGTGTTTTTTCATCAAATATTGTGGAGAGAAAGCGACAATCAATTTAGTTATATAAAATACAATTCATCTTCAGGAAGGGGCGATTCTATAAATTTTTGGGATGAAGTCGAACCTATATTTCATAATTTACCGAACCAAGTATTCATGTTTTCAGGAGACCTAGGGGCTAGCTGGTCCTCTGATGTAACCTATGACCAATACGACAATATTACTTTAATTTCAACTGGAATGGGTGACGAAAATGGGGAGAACTTTATTATTGTGAATGTTCACCTAAACAAACAAATCAACTACGAATTAATTTGTTTATCAGACACACATAATTTTTGTCTTGGAGATTTAACCAGCTACCAAACTTTAGATGGTAAAAAAGGAAATAATAGCAGTCAATTAGTCCTTTTCCCAAATCCCGCGACAAATTATATTGTAGTGAAATTAAATTCAATCACCCCCTCCATCGTACGCATTTATTCTCTGCAAGGTCAGCTAATATTAGAAGAAGAAATTTACAACTATAAAAAAACTATTAGCGTTGCTCACATCCCAAAGGGGATGTACTTTTTAAGTGTGTTAAACAACTCGACTGAATCTGTAGTTAAATTCATTTTAGAATAATGCTACCTCCTAATTATTTAAGTAACAACTCTCCCAGCTCACCAAAATCGACCCCATGAAAATTTCCAGAACTCATTAGTAGCAAATTTTTATTATTCCAATCTTCACTTTTTAAAAGCTCAACCATCTCATCTGAATCCGTGAAAACGAATAAGTCTTCTCTACCAAAGTGCTGTTTAATGTAATCTGGGCTTATTTCTTCTAGGCGCTTGTTTTCTACTATTTCGGGATTGTAGTACACAATGGCCTTGTCCGCTAAATCCATTGAACCATTGTATTGCTCTAAGAATTTCTTGTTAAGACTGCTATAAGTATGCAGCTCCATACAGGCTACTAGCTCTCTGTCAACATATTGTTTTTTAACCGCTTCGGTTGTTGCTTTTAGCTTCGAAGGCGAATGAGCGAAATCCTTATAAATGGCAGTTGAATCATTTTTCTTAACCAACTCTAAACGCTTTGATGCACCAGAAAAATCTTGAATAGCTTCGTAAAATTGTTCATCAGAAACATTTAGTTGATTACAAATAAACCTCGCCCCTGTTAAGTTTTGCAAATTATGGTCACCAAAAACTTGGAGCGGAATTGGGCCTATTTCTGTTTCTAAAATCGTTACTCCGTTTTCGATAATGTGCTTTGGGGTGGAATACGGTAATTTCTTAATCTCGTTTTTAGAAGCCTCAACGACCCTTTTGACTTCGGTATCAGCCTCGCAATAGACAATACTATCGGAAATCATATCAGTAAAAATGGAGAACTGCTCTACGTAGTTTTCGTAGGTAGGAAACACATTAATATGATCCCAAGCAATACCACTTAACAATGCTATATTTGGCTGATACAAATGAAATTTGGGCCTCCTATCCAACGCAGATGACAGGTATTCATCTCCTTCTAAAATCATGATAGGTGCGTCCGTAATTTGAACCATGGTTTCGAAACCTTCCAACTGTGCCCCAACCATGTAATCAAATTCAATGTTCATTTTTTGCAACACATGTAAAATCATTGCGGTAATGCTCGTTTTACCGTGACTTCCACCAATAACAACCCGTATTTTATCTTTCGATTGCTCGTACAAATATTCGGGATATGAATAAATGCTCAATCCTAATTCTTTAGCCTTAACCAACTCAGAATTATCTATTTGCGCTGCCATACCTAAAATAATAGCGTCTATATCTTCAGTTATTCGCTCAGCGAACCAGCCTTCTTGTGGAGGCAATAAACCATATTTTTCTAGCCTACTTTTCGAAGGGTCAAAGAAATAATCGTCAGAGCCAGTTACTTCAATTCCTTTTTTATGTAGCGCAATTGCCAAATTATGCATCGCACTTCCCCCTATAGCTATAAAGTGAACTTTCATGTCTCTAAAAATATTTTTGCTAAAATAAATATCTACAAAGAGAGAAAGGATGAGGGCAGAAGTAAATTATAAACAGAAGTTTGTTACTTTGGCATTCGAAATGGCAAAACAAATAAGCACTGAATCATCAACTTTTTTAAACAAAAAAGACTGGGTAATTCTAGGAGTAATTCTAGCAATTACGTTTGGGATTTTTCAACAAGTGCAAACCTTTGATTTTTTATCAAATTGGGATGATGATGGGTATGTTATCAATAATCCAGATATACAGAAAATATCGGGCGAGAACATTAAAAAGCTGTTTAGTACTCCTTACAAATCGAATTACCAACCCATTTCGATGCTGAGCTATATGCTGGAGTTTTCAATATTTAAACTTAATGTGAGCGAACCAGGACCTAATGGTCAAATGATAATGTCGAACCCTTACCACATGACCAATTTGTTATTTCATTTGCTCTGCACTTTTTTGGTGTACATGTTTATCAAAAAGCTAGTCAACCGGGTTGATGTAGCATCAATTAGCGCTTTCTTTTTTGCAATACATCCGATGCATATCGAGTCAGTAGCATGGATATCCGAACGGAAAGATGTGATGTATGCAGCTTTCTTTTTATGGGCATTAATTGCCTATCTCAACTATTTATACCACGAAGAAAACAAAGAACAGTTTTGGAAATCAAAAGTCTATTGGTCGGTATTGGGCATCTACTTACTTTCCATCTTATCGAAACCAATGGCGGTTACTTTCCCCATGATTTTGTTGGCGCTAGATTACTATAAAGACCGAAAAATAGACATTAAAAACCTTATAGAGAAAGCACCTTTTTTTGCACTATCTCTCATTTTTGGCATAGTGGCGTTAAAAACACAGGGAGGTTCTGCTATGGACATTGTTCCTGATTTTTCTTTTATCGATCGGTTTGCTATAGTATGTTACGGGGTAGTATTCTATATCATCAAATTATTTGTACCAACCGGAATGGCATCAATCCATTACTATCCAGATAACAGTTTAGCATTACCTTGGGAGTTTTACTCTGCGCCTGTCATCATTATATTAATAAGTGTACTGATTTGGAAAGCAAAATCTTTCCGTAAAGAGCTTATTTTTGGGTTAGCCTTTTTTCTCTTTTCGATTAGTATCGTATTACAAATTATCCCTGTAGGGCATGCTTTTGCATCGGAGCGATATAGCTACGTGCCTTACATCGGGTTAGTTTTCATCATTGCTCAGTTTTATGCTTGGTGTGTAGATAACGATAAAGGAAAATGGTTAGTGATGGGAGTTCTCGGTATAGCAGCTATCCTATTTTCAAAAATAACATATGATGAGCTACCCGTTTGGAAAGACAGCTTGGCGCTTTACTCTAACACCATCAAGCAATACCCAAATGTTGCTCACGCCTATTGGATGAGAGGAAACGTAAAAAAAGATTTTGGGAATTCTGCCAACAAAACAAATAAGGAAGCCGCTAAAAATTTGTGGACTCAAAGTATTTTAGATTATGACAAAGCGATTCAACTAGACCCAGAATATGCAAAAGCTTGGTTCAATCGTGGAGGCTCAAAAGCAAATCTTAACCAAACCAAAGATGCTCTAGCCGATTACAATAAATCTATTGAACTTGACCCTAATTACGAACCAGCATACAACAACCGTGGAAACTCTTATCTCAATTTAAAACAACTCGACAAGGCAATTGCTGACTACAAAAAAGCGATAGAAATAAACCCACAATACGCCATCGCTTGGCAAGGATTGGCAAAAGTTTACCACAACCAAAACAAAATAGATGAAGCGATTGAAAATTATTCTAAAGCCTTAGAATTGAATCCCCAATATGCAGAAGTGCTATACAATAGAGGCGTTGCATACTATAACGATGACCAAAAAGAATTAGCTTGTGCAGATTGGAAACTTGCTACTTCGCTCAATTACAAAGCTGCAATTAAAGTATCTAAAGACTATTGCAAATGAAGCTCTACCCAATAAACACAGGCAACTTTAAATTGGATGGCGGTGCCATGTTTGGTGTGGTTCCTAAATCTATTTGGCAACGCACCAACCCTACCGACAACAATAATATGTGCGACTGGGCGATGCGCTCTTTATTAATAGAAGATGGAGACAGGCTAATGCTCATCGACACGGGAATGGGCTCCAAACAATCTGACAAGTTTTTTGGATATTATTACCTATTTGGAAATGATTCATTGGATGGGTCGCTGGCCATGCATGGTTTTACCCGCAATGATATTACCGATGTATTTCTAACACACCTGCATTTCGACCATTGCGGAGGCTCCATACAATGGAACAAAGCTAAAACAGATTACGAACCCGCTTTTAAAAATGCGAAATTTTGGAGTAACAAGCGCCATTGGAAATGGGCTACAGAACCCAACGGCAGAGAAAAAGCCTCTTTTTTAAAGGAAAATATTATGCCCATTGAAGAAAGTGGCCAGTTGAATTTTTTAGATGATTCTAACCAGTACTTAGCGAATGCCTTTACCAATATTGATGTCTTTTTTGCAAACGGACATACCGATGCGCAAATGATTCCGCACATAAAATATAAAGGTAAAACCATTGTTTTTATGGCAGACTTACTACCCTCTGTTGGGCATATCCCACTACCTTATGTT
>JAESTK010000045.1 GCA_016763645.1 Flavobacteriales bacterium | reverse complement strand
TTACAGAGAAGCATATGGAATGTATGCTTGTAATGGTATCCTTTTCAACCACGAGAGTCCATTACGTGGTGAAACTTTTGTTACAAGAAAAATTACCCGTGCCGTTGCTCGAATTAAACTTGGTCTTCAAAAACAATTATACGTTGGTAACTTAGATGCCAAACGTGATTGGGGACATGCAAAAGACTACGTAGAAGGAATGTGGTTGATGCTTCAGCAAGAGACCCCAGACGATTTTGTTCTTGCTACAGGTAAAACTTATCCTGTTAGAACATTTATTAATATGGCTTTTAAGGAGGCGAACATAGACGTTGAATGGAGTGGAGAAGGCGTTAGCGAAATCGGTAAAAACAAAGCAAACGGCAATGTTTTGGTTGAAGTTGACGAACGTTATTTCCGACCTACGGAAGTTGAACTACTTATTGGAGACCCTTCAAAAGCTGAAAAAGAATTAGGCTGGAAAGCAAAACATAGCTTGGAAGAACTAGTTAGTATAATGGTGAAAGCGGACATTTCTTTATTTGAAAAAGACAAATATTTAATGGATGGTGGGCATAACGTAATGAGTTCGCACGATGAATAAAACTTCGAAAATCTATGTGGCCGGACATCGCGGGATGGTTGGCTCATCAATTATTCGTGCACTCGAAAAAGAAGGTTTTTCGAATATTATTTTTAGAACTTCAGCAGAACTAGACCTTACAAATCAAGAAGCCGTTAGCCATTTTTTCAAAACAGAAAAACCCGATTACGTTTTTCTAGTTGCAGCATAAGTTGGTGGAATTCATGCCAACAGCGTATACCGAGCCGATTTTTTGTATCAAAATTTAATGATTGAAGCCAACGTCATTCATTCAGCATACAAAAATGAGGTGAAAAAACTGTTGTTTTTGGGTTCATCTTGTATATATCCAAAATTAGCTCCCCAACCGCTTAAAGAAGAATATTTACTCTCTGGTTTTTTAGAGCAAACCAACGAACCTTATGCCATTGCTAAAATAGCAGGAATAAAGCTCTGCGAAACTTATCGCGACCAATATGGTTGTAATTTTATCTCTGCAATGCCTACCAATTTATATGGTCCAAACGATAATTACGATCTCAATAATTCGCATGTGTTACCGGCATTGATTCGAAAATTTCATATCGCTAAAACAGAAAATAAACCAACGGTTGAAGTTTGGGGAACAGGATCACCCATGCGCGAATTTTTACATGTAGATGATTTAGCTAAAGCTTGTCTTTTTCTGATGGAAACCTATAACGAAAAAGAGTTACTAAACATAGGCACAGGTGAAGATGTAACCATAAAAGAACTAGCTGAATTGGTACAAAAAATTGTTGGTTTTAATGGTGAGTTAGTTTGGGATACCTCCAAACCTGACGGTACTCCTCGTAAATTAATGGATGTTTCTAAGGCACATGGCTTGGGTTGGAAACACAAAATTAACCTTGAGCGAGGTATCGAGATGGTGTACGAAGAAGTAATACATACTGATTTATTAAGTGTCTAAGTAACCTTTCCGCCTATTCCCGTATAAAGCCATCAATGCGGTTTTTTGGAGTTATATTTATTCTGTTTCTGGTAATAACTGGTAGTGCTCAACAAAAGTTACTACCATTAAACCAACAATTTTCTACTTGGGAAGAAGCCAACTTTAACCATACAGATAATACAGTACACACAGGCATTCGTCCCATTTTGGAATCCGATTTTAATTACGACTCATTAAAAACTACCCAAGATGAATACATCAACAGAACCGAACGAACAAAATGGCTAGGCAGAAAGCTTAAAACAGAACATTTTATCAATGTAAATCAAGACGATTTTCGATTTTCGATAGACCCAGCAATAAATATGGAATCAGGGCAAGAGCAATCTCTACAACCCGACACTACTACACTTTATAAAAACATACGTGGCATTAGAGTACAAGGCGATATTGGCAAACACGTTTCGTTTACCACGGCTTTTTACGAATCTCAGGTAATTTTTCCAACTTATGTTGATGCCTATACACGCGATATAAATACCGACCCGCTCTACCCTACTTTTGGGATTGTACCCGGGCAAGGCAGAGCTAAATCGTTTAAAAGTGGCGGCTTTGATTATGGTATGTCTTCTGCCAATGTCAGCTATTCTCCTAATTCATATTTAAATGTACAACTGGGTTATGGTAAAAATTTTATTGGCGAAGGGTATCGCTCTATGCTTCTCTCCGATGTCGCCTTTAACTATCCTTTTATCAAAATTACTTCCAAATTCGGAAAACATAAAAAATGGCAATACTCCAACATTTTTAGCTCACTAAAACACATTAATCGGGTACCGACAACAATTGCAACAGAACAGCAATTTATTCCGAAAGGTGGTACTTTTCATTATTTAAGTTGGGTACCAAACGGTAGAATTCAAATTGGATTTTTCGAAGGCACCATTTTCGAAACATGGAATGCAAACTCGTCAGTTTCCAAACCATATAACATAATGGAAGTAAACCCACTAATTGGAGTGAATAGTATTACTTACGGCTCGGGTGGCAACAACAATACGCTAATGGGAATAAATCTAAAAATAACTCCCATTAACTATATAACGCTTTATGGACAGTATGTTTATGATAACGCCAATAAATACGGTTATCAAGCAGGGCTTAAAATTTATCACCTTGGGGGCTTAGTTAAGAACCTTTCTGTGCGGTTGGAGTATAACAGCGCCATGCCATTTACATATTCTCACAATCAACCTACCCAAAATTACGGTCATTATGGTCAACCTTTGGCGCATATATATGGTGGAGGATTTAACGAAACATTAGCCATTCTTAACTATAGCTATAAAGATATTTTTATTCAAGCCAAATATATTTCCGCTAGTTATACTGATGATGAAAGCACATATAATTGGGGGAAAAATATTTTTAAATCTACTTCTACAGCATCTACTGAACAAATTACTCCTGCGCAATCTACACTTTCGTTTTTTGATTTTCAGCTAGGCTACATGGTAAATCCAGCTTACAACATGAACCTTGTTTTGGGAGCGACACTTCGGAATTTGTACAGTTCTAGCTCCAGTATATCAGCGCAAGAATCTACCTATGTATATTTTGGATTTAGAACTTCTTTGCGGAATTTATATTATGACTTTTAACCTAATTTTGTAACGTGTATACTATCCTTTTAGGCTTTGCCACATCATTCGTAATCGTACTGTTATCATTACCAGCATTGATACAAATTGCCTTTCTAAAAAGACTTGTTGACGAGCCAGATGATATTAGAAAAACACACAAAAGAAGAATTCCCACAATTGGTGGTATCTTAATTTTTGCGGGAACACTTTTTGCTTACTTTTTATGGTATCCCTTCGAAATTATTCATGAATTTGATCATTTATATGGTGCAATTAGAGATTTTAAATACATCGGTGCATCAATGCTTATCTTGTTCTTTATTGGCGTAAAAGATGATATTATTGGTACTGCAGCTGTTAAAAAACTAGCGGGTCACCTTATTGTCGCATTTATTTTGGTGATTATGGCAGAAATTCAAATTACTAGTCTGCATGGGCTGTTTGGCATTTATGAACTCGACCAATGGGCAAGTATTTTCCTATCGGTATTCACCTATACTGTAATAGTGAATGCTTTTAATTTGGTTGATGGTGTTGACGGTCTTGCTGCAGGAGTTGGTGCAATTGCATGTATAGCGTACGCAATATGGTTTTATTATGCGGGCGGAATTGAAAATGCCAGTTTAGCGATGGCACTGGCTGGCTCGCTAATGGGGTTTTTGTTTTTCAACTTCTACCCTGCCAAAATATTTATGGGTGATGCTGGTCCATTAATCATTGGGCTAATTATCTCAGTTTTATCTATCAAACTCATTGAATTCGACCCATCAGAACTACCAGAAGAAATGCTTCATATCTCAAAACCTGTATTTGCAATGGCTTGTATAGCATATCCTTTGGTCGATACGTTACGGATTTTCACATACCGCGTAGTTCGAGGTATTTCTCCGTTTGCGCCCGACAGAAACCATATTCACCATCGATTAAACGATTTAGGTCTGAACCATGGTTGGGTTGCAATAGTTCCATACATTTATACAATGCTCATTACTAGTATTCCAATATTTCTAAGTGAACACGAAGCCAGTACACAACTAGTAGTAACAGGTGTTGTGGCAATTTTAATTGCTCAAATTCCTATCGCACTAGTAGCAACAAAAAACAGAAAAAAATAACCTTTCGGTGAAATTTTCTTTTAAAATAAATTGGCTTTTTTTAACCTTAGTTTCTATCAGTTTTGGGCTTTCTGCACAAGATTATTTGTTACTAAATAATGAGTATTTACTCCCTTTCGAAAAAGCAATTAACAACCCTAACGCCAACTTTCATACCTCCATCAAGCCCTACGATAAATCAGAAGTTTCGAAATTAATAAATGTAGATTCTGTTTTTTTCTCAAAAAACATATTCAATTCAATGTTTCTTGGTGATTCTACTTCAGAAAAAAAAGGCATCGAATTAACAATAATTCCTCTGTTAACTGGAGCTTTCGGTTACGGACAGGATACATCAAATTTAATTTTCGGAAATGTAGCTGCTGGAGCTTCCCTTACCGCAAATTTCAGCAAAAAACTTACATTGAATACGTTCTACCAATCGGGTAATGCAAAATATCCAAGTTATGTTCAAGAACGAATAAACACCACGCAAATTGTACCAGGGTTAGGGTACGCGCATCCCAATTCTTTCGGCTTAAACTACAGAAATTGGGGAGGTCATCTCTCCTATGCTCCTTCGAAATTATTCAATTTTACATTAGGTCACGGCAAAAATTTTTTCGGGAACGGTTATCGTTCATTGCTCCTTTCTGATGTTGCTAATAATTATTCCTATTTTAGAATAACCACTACAGTAGGCAAATTCAAATACGTTCAGCTTTATGCTAATTTTAAGGATATATCCACAAATCCCTACTCAGACTATTACAGTATGCCCAATAAATATGGAGGCTTTCATTACCTAAGTTGGAACATCGCCCCGTGGTTAAACGCTTCCTTTTTCGAAGCCGTAATTTGGCCGGGGCAAGATGACAACCTAAGAAGAGGATTCGACATTAGTTATCTAAATCCAGTATCATTTTATCGACCTATCGAATACTCGGTCGGCTCGTCAGATAACAGTTTAATGGGGCTTAATTTACAAGTCAAAATCAGTCCCAAACATCAGCTTTACGGTCAACTTATGTTAGACGAATTTTTGTTATCGCAAGTACGCACAACTATTGTTCATCATTGGCTTGGTAGCCAAACAACCGAGTGGGGTTGGTGGGCGAACAAACAAGCAGTTCAACTTGGCTACCGTTGGTTCGATGCATTGTTTGTGAAAAATTTAAACTGGCGTTTAGAGTATAATTTTGTGCCGCCATACACTTATTCTCACACTGGCGGATTAATTAATTACGGACACGAAAATCAGCCTCTTGCTCACCCTTCAGGGGCTAATTTGCATGAAATTATCTCAATTTTAAATTTTCAAAAAGGACACTGGTATGTTGAGCTCAAAAACATGTACCAAGTGATTGGAAAAGATATTGATGGTGTAAATTACGGAACAAACATTTACCTCGATTACCAAACGTATAATCAGGTATATGGTAATTATGCAGGACAAGGGTTGACTTCCAATATATTTTTCAATCAACTAAAAGTTGGATATGTTGTTCTTCCTCAATCGAATTTATCAATCGAATTAGGTGTTCTTAATCGAGCTGAAAGTAATGCTAACTTCTCATATTCAACCAATTATATTTTCGGGGGGATTACTACCTCTCTAACTAACCTTTATCGAGATTTTTAAATTTTAAAGTTCAAAGTTTGTCAGGTTTATAAGGTTCTTTGTAGAATTCTTACAAACTTAAAGACTTTCCACTTTTACCTTTCCAACTTTCAGCTCTTAAAACTTGCCCAACCCGCTTATTTTACATAAGTTAGCATTCTACATAATCAACAAACTGCTAATTTATGACTACTCTAAAACTCAGTAAGCGTGCACATGCACACACATTTCGTGGTGTTTTACTCTTAATTTTTATTGCTATGTTGCCTTGCGCTATAAGCGCACAAAATGGCAATGCAAACTCAAACGCGAATGGCAATGCAAATGCCACCAACAAATTACAGCCTACAGGCATGGTCGGTGTGGGTACAACAAATCCAAGTTCTGAGTTAGAGGTTGTTGGCAAAACTGATTTAAAAGGAGCATTAGATATTTATGGCGAAGTTGTTGTAAAAACCCTAAAAGACACCACCTACGAAATTAACCGTTTTGTGGTAGTTGATGGCAACGGGAAGCTTAAAACCCTTGGGTTAGACGAGTTTCTAAAGGGCAAAATAAGCACAGGGATTCCTGCTCCATGTTCAACAGTTGCAGAAGATGATCCCGGTAACGCTATTGTTACTAAAACCGCTGGAGCATTTAATTCCCTAAGTAAATGGAAATCTGGAAATGGAAATGTATATGTTTGTGAGGGCACAAATAGATGTAGTTGGCGATGCACACATTAGTGGCGTTTTAAAAGTTGGAACAAATTCACTTTATATAGGAACGATAGGTTCTGGGGGAACTACAGCAGACAATTATATTTATACAACAGATGCTCCTCTTCGAATTAATGGGTTTGAAGACGCAACTATTCAAACTGGTGGTGTTCAAAACACATTACTTAACCCTGATGGAGGTAATGTTGGTATTGGAACTGACGACCCAAACATGACACTTTCTGTGGTTAGCGACAATAAGTTTTTAACCCGTTTTGGTTACACTGGGACAGACAATATTAGTGGTGTACGAATAGGGCGAAACGACCAGAGTTATGCCGATATAGTCTGTACAAGCGCTGGTTTTGGTATTGGAGCTTGTGTTTCCTCTGCAACTCTGCCTATGAGTACCCAAGACAATGTGCACATTGATTTTTTTATAGAAAGAGGGTCAGGGGGG
Organism: Flavobacteriales bacterium; assembly: GCA_016763645.1. Lineage (GTDB taxonomy): Bacteria > Bacteroidota > Bacteroidia > Flavobacteriales_G > NORP312 > NORP312. The sequence goes on along the minus strand of JAESTK010000045.1, from coordinate 5,329 downwards.
TTTGTTGGAATAGGAACAACTTCTCCGCAACGCAAACTTGACGTTGCGGGTGGTATTAGAGCCTGTAGAATAGAGGTTGAAGCAAACAGCTGGTGCGATTACGTGTTCTATTCCGATTACAACCTAATGAGCCTCTACGAAGTAGAACAATACATAAAAGAAAACAAACACTTACCCGAAATACCCTCCGAAAAAGAAGTGCTAGAAAACGGTATAGACCTTGGTGAAATGAATGCTCTGCTACTAAAGAAAATTGAAGAACTTACGCTCTATATGATTGAGCAAGAGAAGAGAATTAAAGTGTTAGAAAATAAGTAATTGAAAACATTTCTAACCATATTGTGTACTCTTGTTTTTACTGGATTGGGTTATAGCCAATATTCGTTTTCAGTAGGAACTTATACACCTAAATTTAGGTATCAACCTAATATTTTAACACTAGGGTACACTGCTAAAACAGAAAGAAGTTTAGAAATTTTAGATTCATTAACATCCCTTGCTATAGGTGTAGAATACCGCTCTTATCATATCAAGTTTAAAGCTGATTATGTTGGGACATTTTTAGGACAGCCATGTGGTCAATGCTATGTTCATAATATAGCAATTAACGAAATTACTATACCAGTTACACTAACTAAATATTTCAGAATAAGACGCTATAAAAGAGGTGATTTTAGAAAATATGGGATTCGCTTAGGTATTATTCCCGTTTTATCAATTGGCTCAAACAAAACAAAAATCAGCACAATTAATGGGAATAATATTGTATGGAGTGGGTCAAGTTATTTGGTCAATTCTATGTTATTTCATGGACCTTTTTCTGTAGATGGCCTACTTTCTTTTATTAAACCATTTCAATTGAAAAATCACTTACTAGAAGTCATATTCAGTTATTATATAGGAATAAAAAAATACATATACGGAGGTGAAAGCAGTAGAAACCCGACATGGTACTCTAATGATATTACTTTTAGAAAAGATGCTTTTGGAATTTCTGTAAACTATTCGATATGAAAAAAATAAAGCTATTACTAATTATTCTGGCATACGTTTCTTGCACATATTGTCAAACGAATATTGTTCCAAATGCGGGTTTTGAAACAAAAGATGCGCTTGCGCTTAATAGCAAGCCGGATGGGGTCAGTCAAATAGGCGCACTTAAAAACTGGAAAAATTTCGAGACATCTGATTTTTATTCGGAAAGCACTTTTTCAGGAAGTTATGCTATAGGTGTCGCTGGGAATGGATTAAGTACAGCTTACGACTTATCTGCTCATACTGGAACTAACTATATTGGATTTGGGCCATGTGAAGGTGTTCAAGTAAAATTAGAACAAACGATTGAATCAAATACTTGGGTTAAATTTTCCTTCTGGGCATCTCCAAGAGCCTATAGAAACACAACGGTAAATGCGTATTTGCTTGAAAAAAGGGCTCCACCAGGAGCTATAGGAAACGCTGACAAATGTTTGAACCCGAATATAAATTTTGAACCAAATGGTCACTTTGTGTTTAACTTGGTTGGTTCAGGTGTTCATCAGCCTGGTTCCTGGTACAAATTTGAATCGGAATGGCAGCTAGTGTCAAAGGGCATAGAATATAAATGGTTGGCAATAAAAGGTGAAAACATTGAAGGGACATTAGCACATCAATTCTATGTCTACGTAGATGATGTTTCTGTGGAAATTATGGATTTTTGTGATCACCCTTGCGTTGCTGATTTAGGTACTGTTGATTTTATAGCCAGTAATACGGTAACACAAAATACTCCTTTTTCATTTATTATGGAAAATGCCTTAGAATATAACATAGTTATTTATTCAGGGGGAAATGAAGTTCTTCGAAGCGCTGAAATTAACCCTAATGGTTTGGATAATGGAACCGACCCGAATACTCCTTTTTGGGAAGTCACATGGAATGGAGACGATTCCCATAATGGAACTACCGTTCAAACTGGGGTGTATGAATACCAGTATTCTCTTTCAAACTGTAGCTCATCTATAGATTTTAGATTTGATGGAGATGCCACGCTTTTTACCGGGGCGGGGACCATACCTACAATTAACGTAATTGATGGTTCTGGCACCAGCGTTACACCTACGCCTTATCCTCAATATCCTTTTGGGGGGCGTGTTCCTGAGTTTGATTATCAATATTGCTGTGTTCCACGCATTGAAAAAAGAAATGCGCCTATTGATATTGTTGCTGATTATGAAGCCTCCGAAGAAATAATTTTAGCTGACAATTATAAAATACCATCTGACGGCATTTTAAATTTTAGTGCTGGTAACCGAATAATTCTAGAACCTGGTTTTACATCAGATTTTGGAAGTAATGTGGTTTTTAGAATAGATGGATGTTCCCCAGAATTAAGGATAGCCAACTCAAACGGAGACAATAAAAGTATTGTGAATTTCACTTCCCAAGAGGTTTACAAGAATGAAGACAACGATGCTCTAATTATAAACAGTAATGACAATCTCCGAGTAAATATCTTTCCCAACCCCAACAACGGAGAATTTACTCTCGCTCTGCCAGCCGAAAAAACAGCAACAATTATAGTAAGCAATATGTTGGGGGCGGTGGTGATACAAACTCGAACTACAGAAAACACAACGCAACTGAACCTAACCAATTTTGGCAAAGGCATCTATTTGGTAGAAGTACACCAAGGTGAGCAAGTGTATCGAGAAAAAGTAGTGTATAGGTAGTTTTTAAGGTTTGCTAAGTTGCAAGGTTTGTGTGTCTTATCAATTGCAACTTTATAAACTTTCAAACCTTACGAACTTTGAACTTGATAACCTTACGAGCCGTGTAAACTTTATCGGGATTTTTAAGCCCTCCATTTTACTTTATTTATATCTCATCTAAATAAGGGTCTATTACTTGTAGAACTTAGTTTTTTGGATAAATTTGCATCCGAATCATTCGGGATTTGATTTCTGAAAAAATACATACCGTTAGCCCTTTTGCGTTTCTTTCTTCGAAAGCGAAAGATTATATAGTCTTTACAAAATTTAGATTAGCAAGTTTAGTTTTACTTTCCGCCCTTGCGGGATATTGGTTAGCTACACCTCATTTTAGCTGGGTAATGGCGGGGTGGTTAATGCTTGGCGGTTTTCTAGTTACGGGCGCTTCAAACGGATTTAATCAAGTTATCGAAAAAGATTTAGACAAATTAATGGAGCGGACAAAAAATCGCCCACTTCCTACAGGTAGAATGAACGTTACCGAAGGTCTTATTCTTGCGTCAATTATGGCAATTTCAGGAACTTTTATCCTTTGGCATTTTTTAAATCCACTGAGCGGAATTTTAGGTGCTTTTGCTATGGTAAGTTACGCTGCAGTTTACACACCAATGAAACAAATTTCGCCACTTGCTGTTTATGTGGGGGCAATTCCTGGTGCCATTCCTCCAATGATTGGTTACGCAGCTTATACTGGTGAATTAGGTTTAGAAGCAGGTATTTTATTTGCCGTTCAGTTTGCATGGCAATTTCCCCATTTTTGGGCCATTGCATGGAAAGGAGATAAAGATTATCAAAAAGCAGGGTTTAAGTTGCTTCCATCTAAAGGTGGAAAAAACAAAAGTTCTGCAATTCAGATTTTACTATCTGCTCTAATTTTAATTCCCGTTTCGTTACTTCCAACTTATTTTGGAATTTCAGGATGGATAGCAGGATTGGTTTGTGGAGTTACAGGATTGTGGTTTTTGTACCTCGCCTATAAATTATACAAAGGAATGGATGATAAACAAGCAACCAATTTGATGTTTGCCTCTTTTATCTACTTGCCCATTGTTCTGCTCGTATTTGTAATTGATAAGATATAAATGGACACCGTAAGTTATACCGTACAAGAAGAGCTTCAGCTAAAAAGAAAGAACAACAAAACCTTAATGTGGATTGCCAATGCTGCTATTGTAATGATGTTTGCGGCATTAACCAGCGCATATTTAGTAAGTCGCTCTACCGATGGGTGGATGTTTTTTGAATTGCCAACCGTTTTTTGGTACAGCACCATTTTTATTGTTGCCAGTAGCATTACCATGATTATGGCGCAGCGTAGTGCTCGTTTAGGAAACAACCAAGGTATCAAATTATGGATTTGGGCTACATTTTTATTGGGTGGAGCTTTTGCTTATACTCAATACCATGCACTCTTTACTATCTTGTTTGATAGCGGCATCTATTTTACTGGAAAAGGGAGTAACATCTCAGGGCAATTTCTATATTTTATAGCAATCTTTCACTTAGTTCATCTAACCGCAGGCTTGTTATCACTTCTCTTTACGGTATTTAAGGCCAGCCGAAACAAGTACACAAAAGAAGACTATACAGGAATAGAAGTATGCTCAATTTACTGGCATTTCTTAGACGTTTTGTGGGTCTATTTATTCGTATTTTTATTATTAATTCGTTAACATTGCACAACTAAATTCAGAAGGAAAATGAGTGAAGATAATACTGAAGTAAGTTCAAAAGAGGCCTGGGGAGGAGGAGTATCTCCCTTAAAAATAAGCTACGGAAAACAGATGATGTGGTTTTTCTTGGTCTCAGATGCATTAACCTTTGGAGGATTATTAACCTCTCTCGGCTTTATGAAACATAAGTTCGAGGACATTTGGCCTTTGTGTGAAAACGTATTTTATCACTTTCCTGGTACTCACGCTCATCTTCCCTTAATCTATGTTGCCTTAATGACTTTTATCTTAATCGTTAGTTCTGTAACGATGGTAATGGCGGTTGAAGCAGGGCATAGATTAGACAAAAAAGGCGTAATAAAATGGTTAGCCGCAACTGTAGTTGGAGGTTTATTCTTTTTAACATCCCAAGCTTGGGAATGGGATACTTTTATTAAAGGTAACGAAGCGCAATCTACTGCTTTTGTGCAGGGCGGAGATACTGAAAATGTAGCTCACTTAAAATTCTCTGACGACCATCATATTTTTAACGAAGATGGGGAAGGTGATGCCGTTCAAGAAGCAATTGAGGAGATTAATTCTGGTCATGCGACATTAGAACTAGCGAACCGAACAGTGGTATCTAATTCAGACGCAATCAAGTTCTTGAACAATAATGCTGAACAAGTACAAGGGGCTAATATGAAAAGGAACGAATATGGTCTTCCGCTTTATGCTAACTTCTTTTTCTGTATTACAGGGTTTCACGGTTTTCACGTATTTAGTGGCGTCTTGTTCAACCTTATCATCCTTATTCAAGTAATGAAAGGGACGTATGATTCTCGCGGTCATTTCGAAATGATTGAAAAAACAGGATTATACTGGCACTTTATTGATTTAGTTTGGGTATTCGTATTTACATTCTTC
>JAESTK010000302.1 GCA_016763645.1 Flavobacteriales bacterium | reverse complement strand
GACATGTGCGAGGAAGAGCGGGTCGACTTCGAGAGGGTGGTCCAATGCCTGCGAGAGCTGTCAGCCTCAGAAATTCAGCCGATTATCACACGTACACGCTTGCAGTTCCCTGGCATGTCTGTGACAATTGACAACGACCAGACGTCCGACTACTCGCTCCAGTTGGCATATCGGGTGATGACTCCCTTGGAGCGTCAGGAGATCCAGCGATGACACCATGCAGAAAATGCCTAGGTACCAAGAAGGCTTGGCGGTGCACGAACCCCAATTGTCGGTTGGTGTGGGACTACAACCCCCATGCGGGCTGCAATGAATGCCCAGACACGGACGCGGGAGTCGATTTTGCCGTCGAAGAGATCAAATGCCCATACTTGAATCCAAAATGGTCGATTTATCTGCCGAATTTTTCGCATAAAAATTAGCAGCGTCTTGCATTACATCACCGCTTTTAATGATTTTTATATCGAAATAATCATATCCCTCTTTTTTTAAATTATCGACAGCTGTTTGCGTTGGACAAAATAAAATATCGGAAATTCGATCGGTTATAATTCTATTTACCTCTTCGGGCATTTGCATATTATAGCTTCTTAATCCCGCTTCAACATGTCCAATTTTTACGTGTATTTTTTTTTCTGCTAGCGCTCCAGCAACAGTTGAATTTGTATCGCCATATACCAATACCATATCTACACTTTCGGTTATGATAAGTTCCTCGATTTTCTCAAGCATTCTGCCCGTCATTGCTCCATGCCCAACGCTGTTTATATCCAAATTGTGTTTTGGTTTGGGGATCTCCATTTCTTCGAAAAATACATCGCTCATGTTTTTATCGAAATGCTGTCCTGTATGAACAATTACTTCCTCAATATCATCATATTTTGCCAATGCTCGGCTTAACGCTGCAGCCTTTATAAATTGAGGCCTAGCCCCTACTATGGTTAAAATTTTCATTAAGTGATACTTACCTCATTAAAAATGCAGTCCAAATTTGATACAAATTAACTCAAAAAAGTGATATGAAATTATCGCCAAAAGACTAGAAAAATTAATCTGGTTATATAGTATTAACTTTTGTGACTAATTTGATTAGAGTTCTCATTTTCTTTAGATTGTAAAAATAAGAAAGCAAAAAATGTAAAAAACACTATACCCTCTTGCCTCTCTAAAATTGACTCTGTTAAGGCAAACACAGACACCATTAATATAAATTGAATTTGAATGACTTTTTTATGTTTAATACCTTGCCCAAATAAATATATAAACATCACCAAAAGTGAAGTAAGCCCTAGAACGCCTATAGCAATGGTTGTTTGAAAATATTGATTGTGAGGGTTAAACGATCTACTTAATGCTCCCTTATATCCATTTGCGGCGTACACCTCATTTAATTCATCAATTACATCTCCCGTACCAACACCAAATAAAAAATTATTACTTAATAGTTCGACACTTGATTTCCAGATAAAATACCTAACTTCTGTGCTTTCAGTGGATTCTTTTTTGAATTCCATGTTCGTAAACTTGTCAATTGACATCTCGAACCTTTGATATGTTGCTGTTTTAGATGTATGATTAGCGATATAATATGTGCTAAAAACCACAAATAACAACATACTAAATCCCAATATTTTATTGCGGTATTTCAACAATACTATAACTAGATTGATAAGAAGACCGAGACCGAGATATAAAAGACCTAATTTAGATGAAGTTAAGAACACTGTGGCACTGAAACCAATCGAGACAAGAATATAACATGTCTTAACAAACAGACCTCTAGCTTTAAGCAATAAGTAAATGCATATTGCTATCGATAAATTTAGATACATTGCAAAGTACCCTAGATGAATAATCGATGAAAATCTAGAACCGTAAAACGAAATGAAGTTGTTTGTCTGAAGATATAGGAAGTAACTATTATACAAACAAATAAAAACTGCAAGTATATTTCCACATACAAAACACAACAAAACCTGATCCATTTTTTTTGTGGAAAGCTTAAATTTACTTGAAGTAAAAGCTATAATAGGAAAAACAAAGAAAGTCATCTTTACTTCAATATCAAACCATGCGGCACCGCTATTACTAGAGTAGAAAACACCTATAAGGTGTAAGGCAAAGAACGCTATTGAACTGTAAAAAAATACGGGATGGGATAACTCTTTTATCGTTTTATTCTTAAAAAGATCGATCAACCAGAACAAAGACAATACTATTATCAGAGGTGGTATCAATCTCTGTAGTAAAGGAAAAAAAAATGCTATCGCTAGAAATAAATAGAACGATATGTCTTTATTTTTTAACTGCATTATAAAATCTGAGCAAGGTTATTCTTCAAAAATTTAATCACACCTTCATCATGTTCTGTTGGTAGATTGACTATACATGCCGAAATTTCTTTAGCTACGGGAGTCTTATTTACATCCAAGCCCCAGCGGTCAAGGTTTTCCATTACAGGGTGCAGAGGCGAGCAAAACCAATCTCCCAATTCTATACTGGACTGCTCTCCTAAAGACATAAACAAATCTCTATTCTTCACCAAAATAGGATATTTCAAAAATGAATGATCCTTAAAGAACTTTTTTTCAACGTGCCATTTATCATATTTCATTAATAAATCTGTGTACAATTCGGCCGATTTTTTTCGTTTCGCCAAAACAGGAAGTATTTTTGCTATTTGCTCACTTCCAATTTTTGCTTGTACTGTTGAACTTCCCTTAAAATAATCAACAGGGTATTCTAGCCCAGTAATTTCTTTACCGGAAGAAGATCCGATAATTAAGTTGTTTTTGCTTAACCACCTATAAACGCTCCTCATAACCCAATAGGTTGATGGTGTTAACAAATTATTTTTTATAAAAACCAACAGTGCTAACACCTTAACATCCTTAATTGTTGGATCAATCAAACTTTGATTAATTTGCTGAATTGAAGCCTTTAAAACTGGCGAGCGAACGTAAGCAAACCCCCCAATTCCTGTTGAAAATGGCTTATTCCATTGAGTCGAAAAAAAAGCAGCATCACAGTACGATCCATTTGGTTGGTTTTGAAATTCACCTCCAAAACCATGGGTGCAGTCTTCTATAGTTAGAATATTATTTTTTCTTCCATATTCGGATATTTCTTTTACTCCTGTTGATAATCCAAATGTGTTTTGACAAATAATTGCTTTCGTCTTTGATGTTACTTTATTGAAAATAGCTTGTGGCTCTGCATTTAAACTTTGCTTATCTATGTCTACATATATTGGTGTTGCGCCTAAATAAATGATAGCATTTGGCACAACAACACAAGTAAATGCTGGTAAAATAACTTCGTCACCTTTTCCGATATTGGCCGCTTTTAATATTGTAAAAAGTGCAACTCGACCTTTCCAATATAAAAATATATCTCTCTCTTCGGCTTTTAGATGCTGAGCAAGAAGTTGTTTATATTTTCTGCTAGCACTCATCACTTCATCAACTTATCAACTCTCAACAACCCCACCAACGAACCAAAACCGTATGAAAAGTGTAACACAAAAAAAGTTAGAACCAAAAAGCAAAATGAATTGTCATCATTTCTTAGTTTTAATGAAATATAAGAAACTGCTGAACAATATAGAGTCAACACAAATACCCCTAGTAAAATCATTTCCGGGTATATAGATGCTATTAACACCGAGAACAACAACGATAGAACAAACATCAATGGAATAAAATGTCTAAGACTTAAAGATTTGTAATCTTTTGTGATGTATACCGTTAGCAAATTCCAAAAACCATTACTAAAATTGTTATTGAATAACTCCTTATATGTTTCTCTAGCATAATAAATAAATGTGGCATCTGGAAGTAGGTATATTTTTCCTCCATTATTTATTATTCGCTTATTTAGTTCAATATCCTGATTTCTTAAAAGCTGCTCGTTATAG
>JAESTK010000017.1 GCA_016763645.1 Flavobacteriales bacterium | reverse complement strand
ATGAACTTTATGTTATTCCACCCAAACAAGGAAAAACAATTTACACTCCCATAAGAAAAGTACGCATCAAGGCTAAATTGACGAACCCTTTATCTGATTTTAAAAAACACAGAGACCAATCCAAACACGAATACAAGCAGCAGTATCATGTTCAAAATGAAGTAAACTACTGCATGGCTATTTATGAGGGAGTGGATAAAAAGGGAAACATAAAAAGAGCATCTGAATTAGTGAACAATATTGAGGCGGGTGAATATTACAAATTGAGTAATAAGAAAGGCCGAATTGAAGTTGACATTGAACTTGTACCTCACAAGCATTTAGAAACCGGTTATCAGCTACTTCAAAAAAACAGCAAGCCATTTATTATTAAAAAAGGGTGTAGTGCGATTTTGTTAAATGATAACGAAGAACAAGCAGAATGGGAAAACCAAAAATGGCTAAAAGAGAGATTATATGTGGTGAGTGGAATTGATGAAGATGGAATAAAGCTAAACTATCATCAAGAAGCCAGAGCGGGCACAGATGTAATTACGTACATGAATGAGATTATCAATTTTCAAAAATTTGAAGAACTCATCCCTGAACTATCGGAAATAGAAGGGGTTGATATTGAAAATTTCAAATCTAATTTTAACAATGTGGGGATTAAGAAAAAAGAATTCTTCAAGAAGTTACAAGAAACACTTAACAGCCACTACAAGGAGAACAATATCATAGATGAAAAAGGAAACATCAAAGCAGTTAAAGCAAAAGAAAGTGGTCTTACCACCCCAAAAGGAGGAGGTGTGGTAGGAAAGTATAAAGAATTCCCTTATGTGAAATTTAAGCCCAACGGGTTTTATGGACTTTTAGAAGGTGTAGATTTCAAAATCACCCCAACAGGAAAAATAGAAAAAGTATAAAAATGACAAAAATAAAATCAGTAGGTCAATGTGTGTTTTGCAGCAAGGAGTACAGTAAATCAGGAATGACAAGGCACTATCAACCCACCTTACATCAAAAATTATTACAGATAAACCAGGAACATCGTTTCATTTAAAAATTGAAACAAGTGCCAAATGGGGTGCGATGCCTTATTTTTTGCATTTGTGGGTAAATGGAACTTGCACATTCGATAAAATTGATGCTTTTCTGCGCGGCATTTGGTTAGAGTGTTGTGGACACATGAGTGCATTTCGCATGGCAAAAAACGCATCGAATGATGCAGGTATGTTCGATACGATAGATGCCTTTGAACATTTAAATGCTGGTGATACCCATAAGTACAATGACTTGATGACAGCTGCCAATGGACAAATACCCATTGAAGACAAATTAATGGAACATGCCCAAAAGGGATTAAAAATAGAATACGAGTACGATTTTGGTAGTTCAACAGAGTTGGATATTACCGTAGTTAATGAATATCCAATTGTTGCTCCACAAAAATTATTTCTAATGACTAGAAATGAGCCAATAAATTTCCCATGTGTATCGTGTGGTAAAAATAACGCAATAGAAATTTGTACTTCCTGTAGCTGTGATGGGGCTGCCGAATATTGTGCAAAATGTGCGAAGATTCACACAAAAGAGTGTGTCGATTTTGATGAATATTCTATGCCATTAGTTAATTCGCCACGAGCAGGAGTTTGCGGATATACGGGGGGAGAAATTGATAAAAAAAGAGACAAATAATTTGTGTTTAGGCTCAAGAACTTTGCTTTAAGATTATACAGAGGGAGAAGAATACGAAAAACTATGATTACACATTTTGCGTAACACATTTTGTATAACACATTTTGTGTAGTATATTTGTTGTATGGAAAATGATTTTAATCCATTTTTGGAAAGAGGATACCGGAGCCCTGTTTATTTTTGCGATAGAGAGGATGAAACAAAGTTGTTGACCGACTACATTGTAAATCAAACTAATGTAACCCTTTTTGCTTTTAGAAGATTAGGAAAAACTGGATTGATTAAGCACATTTTTCACAAATTACGGAGCGATAAAAATAGGGTATGTATTTATCTCGACATTTACGATACCGTTGATAAATCTGAATTTATCAATAAATTGGCAACGGCAATTTATACAGCCTTTCCGCCAAAAAACAGTTTAGGAAAAAAAATAGGACAAGCCATTCAATCTTTTCGCCCAGTAATTAGTTTCGATGAGTTAACCGGTTTACCATCCGTTACCATTGCGGCTACACAAACGACACAGCAAAATAATACTATTGCAGGATTGTTTACCTTTTTAGACCAACAAAGCATTAAAATAGTATTTGCTATAGATGAGTTTCAGCAAATACTGAGTTATCCTGAAAAGAACATGGAGGCAGTGTTACGAACGCAAGTACAGCAATTGCAAAACACATCGTTTATTTTTTGTGGAAGCAATCAACTTCAAATGCACGAAATATTTAACAGCGCTAAACGACCATTTTTTGCCAGTTGTACATCACTGAACTTAACACGAATTGAAGAAAAAAAATACAAATTGTTTATCACCAAGCTATTTAAGAAATACGATAAGTCGATAACCGAAAACGCAGTAAGCTTTATCTGTAATTGGACGAGGAGGCACACGTTTTATACACAATATTTATGTAATCAAACTTTTGTAAAAAGCGGAAATAATATTACGGAAGAAAACGTAAAAGAAGTGGCATCAGGTATCTTGCAAGTGCAAGAGGGCAAATTTTACCAGTATCGAAAATTACTAACTAAGGCACAATGGAAGTTGCTTACCGCTATCGCTAAAGAAACGCAGCTTACACAACCTCATGCCAAAACATTTATTTCAACTTACGATTTAGGTAGCCCTTCTCTGGTGGTTCGCAGTTTAGATGCCTTGGTAAAAAAAGAGATGGTATTGCATAACATAGGAGTAGAAAAACCCTATTACGAAGTTTACGATAAGTACTTGATGCGGTGGATGCAATCCAAATAAATTAAACCGTAGCCTAATTTTTTCGTAAAGCGTTGAAAATCAAACTTTACGTTTATGTTAAAACGCACGTTGTTTTTTGGTAACCCTTACCACATTAGTACAGAAAATATACAGCTAAAAATAACTGACAAGAGCACTGGAGAAATAAAAACGGTACCCATAGAGGATATTGGTTTTATTGTTTTTGAACATCCTCATATCACATTTACTCAAAGTGTGATGCAGCATTTAGCCGCCAATAATACGGCCGTTGTGTTTTGTGATGAAAAATACCACCCTAGTTCTATGCTTTTACATTTAGACACAAATCATGTGCAAACAGAACGGTTTAAGGCACAGATTGCAACTAGTGAACCTCTCAAAAAACAATTGTGGCAACAAACGATTAAAGCTAAAATTACTAATCAGGCTTTTGTACTACAAAAGACCAATAAAGAAGGAGTAGAGGCATTGCAGTATTTAAGCCGACAAGTACTGAGTGGCGATTCTACTAATCAAGAAGCACAAGCTGCCCGAAGGTATTGGAGTAAATTATTTGGATCGGATTTTACGAGGGAACGATATGGTAAAGAGCCAAATCCAGCCCTCAATTATGGGTATGCCATATTACGAGCAGCAGTAGCAAGAGACATAGCGGGTTCAGGGTTGTTAGCTACATTGGGAATTCATCATCGCAATAAGTACAATAGTTTTTGTTTGGCTGACGATATTATGGAGCCATACAGACCATTTGTTGATTTATTGGTAGTTGCCATGCAAGAAAAAGGAATGGATTGTATAAATCTTGGCACACAAGAAAAAGCAGAATTATTGAGTATCTTAACGATTGATATTTTTATCAATAACAATAAAAGTCCGTTGATGGTTGGGTTGAGCCAAACGACAGCTTCTTTGTCTCGATGTTTTGAAGGGAAAGCCAAGAAAATAATTTACCCAAATTTTCATGATTGCCAATAGCAGACTAAACGCTTATCGAATTATGTGGTTATTTGTACTATTTGATTTACCAACCAATACCAAAAAGGAAAAGAAGTCAGCAGCTCGTTTTCGTAAAGATTTATTGCGAGACGGGTTTACCATGATGCAATATTCGGTTTATACACGCCATTGTGCAAGCAAGGAGAGTGCCGATGTTCACGTTAGGCGTATCAAAGCGCTATTGCCGAATGCTGGGCAAGTCAGTATCATTCAGATTACCGATAAGCAATATGGCAATATCATTAACTATTGGGGTGTAAAAACCAAACCTTTAGCAGAACAACCAAAACAGTTAGAATTGTTTTAGAACCAAAAAAAAGACCGAATAAAGGTAGTTATATCCTTTAAACGGTCTGTTTTAGTACTGACACTTCTTTCTAAGCTATTGATAGTCAGAAGGTAATGTTACCAACTAGTATCTTTTTTCCAATTTTTTAATCAATCCACAACTCACAGTTTTGACAAGTGTACCCAACAGTTAGTATCTTTTTTTCAATTTTTTAATCAATCCACAACTGAGAATGATTTAGAGAATTGTATTAAGAGAGTATCTTT
>JAESTK010000278.1 GCA_016763645.1 Flavobacteriales bacterium | reverse complement strand
TTTAGTTTTAAGCCTAATAAGAAATATTCAACGCGAATTTCAATTTATTACCTGATTCAGGATGAATTTAACACGGCACCAAAATCAGACAATGACTACACAGTTATTGGAACAAGCATATCATTTAAAATTTAATTATTAAAAAAAATTGTTATGAAACTAACAAAAATTAATTCAAACAAAATAAAAAAAGCTATCATTTGCAAACATGTAAAAAGCAGTATTATCAACAAAAACATCAAAAAGATTTATATTCCTAAAGCTGGAGATGTTGCTGTTTTTAAAGTCAAAGAAATAGGAAAACATACCCGAATTCAATCTGTAGGAGGTAATAACAAATATATTTTACCTGGAGATTTGATTATGGCAGCTTTTGGTAATCGATATGCTACAGGACAAATGGAGGGTCACATCCCTAAATCGTATCAATCTACTTACCATATATTGGGGCAAGGTGGTGCAATTGGGGTAATAAATAGCATTCATAAAAAATTTGAATTGATAGGACCAGCCACTTTAAGTTTGGTGGGATATGTTGTCAATGAAGAAGGTGGGGTTATTAATACAAAATATTTGAATAATGAAATTTCTTCTGAAAACTTTATCCGTATTCATAGAAAGCCTAAAATTATTTTATCATTAGGAACAAGTATGGATAGTGGTAAAACCACCTCGGCAGCTTATTTAGCGAGAGGTTTGAATCTTGCCGGCAAAAAAACAATTTTTATTAAATTAACAGGAACGGTATTTACCAAGGATAAGAATTTTGTCAAGGATTATGGTGCAAGAATGGCTTTAGATTTTTCAGATTTTGGTTTTCCATCCACATATATGTGTTCTACTCCAGAGCTTTTACAATTATTCGATTATCTTTTAGAAAAAGTTAAATCCTATGATTCTGAATATATAATAGTTGAAATTGCCGATGGGCTTTTACAAAGAGAAACTTCAGCATTAATTCATGATAAAAAATTCAGGTCTAAAGTTAATGTTGTTTTGTTTTCATCTGCTGATAGTATGGGTGCTATATCTGGAGCCGATTTGCTCACAAATTTAGGATTTACAGTTGTTGGGACAACCGGTCTTTTTACTACAAGTCCAATGTTAATTGATGAAGTAGAACAACAGTCTAATTATAAGGTTTTAACCGGCGAGGATTTGATGTCTAAAAAAATAATTAATACTTTAGAAGAAAAATTAAACTATTCGAGATTTGAGAACAAAATGGCAGTAAATATATAATTTTATAAAACCCAATATAGTTCTTGTTATTATCGCCTTTATAAGCGGATTATTTTATAACATCTTAACACTATTAATACCCATTAGTCTTGGGCGATTTTATGAATTTAATTTTGGTTTTTCTTCGCAGCGATTAAAGCTCTTAGAGACAATGCCTTTTATTAATACTGAAAAATTTAATAATTTTCTGTTATTCTTTATCGCCCTTATCTTTTTTAGATTTGTATTTGAATATATTAACAAATATTACATTGCAATAATTGGTGAGAAATTTACTAAAAAACTTAGAGAGCAACTCTTTAAGCACCAACTTCAGGTAGACACCTCTATTTATGACCAAAAAGGGATTGGTAAGTATTTACTGCGCTATAGTGGCGACTTAAAAAGTATACAAAATTATGTTACAAAAGGCCTCTTTAGATTTTCACAAGACCTCTTTTTAATTTTATTTCTTCTGATAACTATTAGCTATATCAATCTCAATCTTGGAGCCATTATAGCCTTTTCAATAGGAATTGCAATAATCACATTATTTTTTATTAATCGCACTTTGTATTCCATCTCAGTGAATCGAAGAAATCAACGTTCGGCAATGTTAGCTTTTGTAAATACAAGATTGCGTGCTATGCTCACTATAAAAGCCTTTAATCGCTATACTCCTGAAGAAAAAAGATATACCAAACGCTCTAAAAACCTGTATGCTGTTGGGAAAGAATATCAACAAACTCTTAATTTTATTAACGCAATAATTCCAATGTTAACATACCTGATGCTAGCTTTTTTAATGTGGTATGTCTATTTTTTAAAAACGGATAATACTCATATTTCTAATGAATCCGTATTATTAATTTTAATATTATTAATCATCTCTTTTCTTCCTATTTTAAGACGCAGCCTTCGCGTAAGTATAATTTGGAAATTGGGGGATATTTCATTTAATAAATTACTACAAATCTTTTATTTGGAAGTAGAAAATAGCCTTCCTTTTGAGAAAAAAGATTTTGCCAACACGGAAATCAGCATTAAAAATGTAGTTATCAAATATCCCCATACCGAAGCTTTTATTTTTGATAAACTGAATATTTCAATTTTACCAAAAAAAATAACAGCTATTATTGGTGGATCGGGCTCCGGCAAAGACACTCTAATTAAGCTATTGCTTAAAATATATCTGCCAAACGAAGGTGATATTTATTTTGGCGAGTACTCACATAAAGAATTATCCGAAAAAACTATTAGAAAAAATATTTCCGTTATTTCAAACTCATTTCCGCTTTATGGTCGTACCGTTTATGAGGCCATTACCTATAGTAGGAATAAAGACAAAAAAATTAAAGCGTCAAAAATTTTAAAAAATTTACAAAAATTTGAAACTAGGAATAACAGACTTGAATTAGAGGATACCATTGGAGATTTGGGTGCTACACTCACAAGTGGGCAAAAAAAAATTCTCCTATACTGTAGAGCCCTCTTAACAAATAAACCTTGGTTGATTATCGACAGCCCTTTTAAAGATGTGAATGTTAAAACTGCAACTCATTTAAAAAATATATTAAACAAATTAAAAGAACGCAAAACACTTATAATCATTGATAATAAAATCCCCGAGGGATTAAATGCCGATTACATCTATACTATAAAAAAGAGATCTGCCACGGTTGTTCAAAAATAGATATAATCATCAACGATAAATTGGTCTTGTTTGATTTAACAAACTAAACACTTAAGAAATTCGAATAAAGAATTACGAATGTCGAAGTAATTCTTGAAATAAAATTTATTTCATACCTTTTAACCAAAATCTAAAGTGAATAAAAAAATTCTAACATTAATATTAATTGCTTTTTTATCCGTCATTATTGGCACATCTTACGGCATTATTCACAATTTTATAACGTCCTCAATTTCAACTGAATTTTACACAAAATTCATCTTTTTTAAATTCGTAGTTTTAGATGATTATTCAAGACAGTTTAGTGGAAATTGGACTTTCCCTTTAACTTGGATTGGTTTTTTTTCAACCGGTTGGTTTGGCCTTTTAACGGGTTTAGTTTTAGGTGTAATTGCATTGGAGTGCAAGAGTGTAAAAATTATGTTGGTTAAAACTCTGAAATCAATTCTAATCGTTATCGGAATTGCGATAATATCCGGATTTGTTGGATATATATTCGCTGAATTAAACCCATCTGAAATTATTACGAATTACAATTATCCATTTGAAATTGAAAATAAAATCGCTTTCAACAAAGTCAAGACAATACATAATTTCTCGTATTTAGGTGGAATTGTAGGGCTAATAATTGGTGTTCTGAATCAAATAAAAAAATGGTGGTAAAACTAGAAAATCAAAAATATAAAACCGAAAAACCTGTCTGCCGACGGGCAAGCCAGGCAGGTGTAAAACTTTAGAGCTAAGTCAAAAATAAGTATATGTTTATCTCTTAGGGTTTTCAAATAAGCCCTTTTTAATTTATTATTTTACATTTATAATTTCAAACATGATTTATTCATTCAAAGGCTTTACCCCCGTAGTTCACGAAAGCA
>JAESTK010000044.1 GCA_016763645.1 Flavobacteriales bacterium | reverse complement strand
TGCTCCCACAGAATTTTGATCCCGAGAAAAAAAACAAATCACAAAATTAAGGCTTTCAAAAGAGAATGTGGGACGGGGTTCGTAGGATGCTTACCATACTAATATCAACTAACAATGAGAAAAATTAATCTACTAGCTGCATTTGCCTTAACCTTGATTGTACTATTTACTTCTTGTGGTGAAGAGAAAAAGGAAACACTTTTTAATAAAGAGAAAATTGGCAATGTAGAAAAGAAACTGAAAAAAACAGCTGAAGAAGTGAATGAGGAAATTAAAAGACGGTGCCGAAGAACTAAAAGATGAACTAGACGATTAGCATTCTATCCAAGAACAGCTGCTTTGCTTTGACAACATCAATTCAAAACGGTTTTACGTTAACCACTTAATTGTTGTATAGCCCCATAAGCCATTAAACCCATTCCAATTTCAAGGGATTTACTATCGATATCGAAGGTTGAAGTATGTAACCCAGAAATAATTCCTTTAGATTCATTTCTTGTTCCTAATCGGTAAAAACATACGGGTGCGACTTGAGAATAATAAGAAAAATCTTCAGCCGTCATTCTTAAGTCAAGGTCGATTACGTTTTCGTTACCAAGGTATTCTTTAGCTGCTTGAATATGTGTTTCCGTAACGGCATCATCATTTTCCAAAAAAGGATAACCAACACGTACATCAAAATCGCAAGAACCGCCCATTCCTTCAGCAATTGATTCTGCTAAAGCTTTCATTTTTTTATGGGCATCGAATCTCCATTCTTCATTCATTGTTCTAAACGTGCCTTCCAATTTTACCTCATCTGGAATTATATTAGTAGATCCTTCTCCTATTATTTTACCGAAAGATAAAACCGTTGGTACATCTGCCTTAGCTGAACGACTCACAATTTGCTGTAACGAAACAATAATATTTGAGGCAATTAGTATTGGGTCAACTAACATGTGAGGCAAAGCAGCGTGTCCTCCTTTCCCTTTTACTATAACATGAAGTTCGTCTGCCGATGCCATATACATCCCCTTTTTAAAACCAACTTTACCTACTTCTAAATCGGGGTAAACATGTTGTCCAATGATTTTTTGTGGTACAGGGTTTTCAAGCACACCTTCCTCAATCATAAGTTTTGCGCCACCGGGTAAACGCTCTTCACCAGGTTGAAAAATAAGTTTGATAGTTCCCTCAAATTCATTTTCAAGTTGCTTTAATATTCTTGCTGCACCTAATAAACAAGCAGTGTGCGCATCGTGACCGCAAGCATGCATCACCCCCTTATTAGTTGAGCAATAGGACGCATTATTTTCTTCAACAATCGGAAGCGCATCCAGATCAGCACGTAATGCAATAGATTTTGACTCTGGATTCCTCCCTTTTATTACTCCAACAATTCCAGTTTCTACATACCCAGCTCTAAAATCAACTCCATACTCTGTTAATTTATCTTGAACAAATTTTGAAGTATTGTACTCATTAAATGAGAGTTCAGGGTTGGCATGTATCTGCTCGCGAATAGCTTTTGTCTCTTGAAAATATTGTTTAGAAAGTTGTTTGATTTTGTCTATCATCACTAAAAGTCTAACCCGATAGAGAAATAGCTTTTTGGTCGCTGAACCCTTCCATCTTCAACTCCCCAAGCAAAATCTAATTTTAAAAAGTAACTCAAGAATCTACTTCTAAAACCAAAACCATATCCTGAAATTATGGGTTCGTCTTGATTGCGAAGAATAACTTTAACTGGGTCTCCCTGCTTTCCTCCTACTACGGTCGTATTAAAATAATTATCATCCGAGTACGGGTTCGGTCCCGACCAAGCGGTGCCAACATCTGCAAAAAATACGGTTTGGAAATTCTTTACAAAATCTGAACGAACTGGTTTTTTTGCTAAGTAGCTAAAAACAGGAATTCTCAGTTCACTATTCAGTAATACCATATTATTTCCGTTTCGTGTGTTTTGTAAAAATCCTCTAACATTAGTCCCTACCGTTTGGAAATTATATAGTTGCCCGTCAACAACTGGTAAATCATAATTAAATCTCGACCTGTCTCCTGCATGCACCTTACTATCTACCCCACCCAAATAATACAACAACTTGTTTTTTCCAATAGAAGTACTCGCTACCAAGCGATTTGCCCAAACAATATTGCGATGTATTTTGATGTTTTTTCGGTAATCTAACCCCAATATAATAGTTGAAGGTTTTAGGTTAAAATCTGGCGTGATTATACTTGAATCGCCTGTCGAAGTTCCCTCACTATATTGGGCGTCAAAAATTCCATTATAGGTCTCTGCAAATAGTTTAAAGCGCACTCCTTTTCTTAAATTTAAACCTAAAGTGGTTGTATTATCATACACAACTTCTACTTTTAACCCTGCTAAAGCTTCTGAAACAGTTGGAGAACGAAGTGTTCCGCCCTCAGTACTCAATGCAATGAATCTATCATATCGAAGAGTACCTGAGCCACTAACTCGCAACCTCTCGCTAAGCGGATAACTAAGTTTGTACTGTGTTTGGTTGTATTCCAGTTTATACCTGTTGGCACCTATCGGAAACTCATTGGTCTGTCGTTCGACCATGTACTGTTTGTTAAGCCTCCCTTTTCTATTATTGTATTTTAAGTAATATTCTTTAATGCTAAAATCAAATGTAGTTCGCATACCCGCTGTGATATCGTGATTATTAAATAAATCACTCATCGTTACGTAAGACTCTATTCCAATTTTTGCGTTCATATAACCTAATGTGCCCGTATAGCGTTGATACATTTGGGACGAATAATTACAGTTGATCTCTAATCGAAGGTCTATAGCTGAAAAACGCTCGATATACTCTTGAGGGGCTGGCAACCTAACTATTTTATCTTTTACTATCTTTGGTTTTATCCCTTTCGAGACTGTCTTGACTGTGTCTTCTTGTCGAGTTCCCTTTTCAATAACTTCTGTAGATAGATTGGGAACTACTGTTACTTCAGATTCTTTTTCATTATCGAAACGATAGTGATTATAATCTACTCCTGATTCTTTTTTGTCTGGAATAGGAGTTAACGTGTATTTTAATTGGTTTGAAATAAGTGCATTGTTTGGCACTAATTTAGGTTCTTCATATTCTATTTCTTTATTTTTCAACCCGTCACTTTGGTTGATTGTCTTACCTTCTGTAGTCGACTCAAGAGACATGAAATACTTGCCATCTTTATAAAACAACTGGACCATAATCTCTTTATCTGGAGCAATGTGGTGCTCGATTACATTGCGAGAATAATTTGTTGTAGGATTCGAAACAGTTATATATCGATAGTGAAAAACGGTATCAATATGGCTAATAACACTGTCAAAATACGCAATATTTCTACCTACGTTTTGGGCTTCATCACTCAAGTAAATAAAATGTGCAGTATCTTTTCGAAGTGGTTGAGTTTCGTTAATATCTGGTGTATTTGTAACTCTTTTCAGCACATTATCTAAAGAGGTTAGGTTCAATAAAAACAAGTCGAATGTTGACGCTACAGGTTCTGTTCGTTGCGATATTCTAAGCGTATCATCATGTCGATTGGAACTAAAAATAACTCGTGATGCCGACAAAAAAGCTGGGTTAGTATCATCATAAATATCGTTAGTCAACTGCTTTTGATGGTAAGAAACTACGTTATATTTAAATAGGTCTGTTTGTCCATTTTTAATGGCCGACATTACTATAAATTTACCGCTTGGTGAGTAAGCCATATCAAGGACTCCATCTAATTTTAAAAGCGGTTTTTTTACTTTATCATTTTCGAAAATTCGATAAAAAGTAATAAAATTATCAGACTTCTTTTCTGTTACAATTGCTATGGATTTACTGTTTGGGTGCCATTGTAAAACAGGGTAAGAATAATCTGGCAACCATGTTGTTTTGGTTCCACCCTTGAGTATTTTTTTGTTTTTACCAGTAGTTATTTCATGCAATATTACTTGATATTTTCCTAGGTTATTCTCTACATAAACAATGTAATTTCCGTCAGGACTTACTTTTAACTGGCTGTATTTTTTCTTTTCACTAATTTTAACCTCAACTTTATCAGAAGGAAAGTCTCCATATTTTTCGGAATTACGATAATATTCTTTGTAATAAGCAATGGTTTCTTTGTTTAGCGACTTTAATGATAACCCAACTACATAAAGAAATCCGCTTTCTATATTACGGCTAAGCCTAGACATATATAAAATATTAGGTATTACTTTTTCACCATAAGTTCTTGCTATATAGCTCCATATCGCATGCCCTGCGTATACTGCTTGGTCTCCTGATAATCGGTTAAACTCTTGGAATTTACCTGTTATAACACCGTCTTTAATTTGATCTTCTACGGCTCTATTTTTAGGTTGAGAAACGTAAGAAACTAGCCCGTCAATATACCAATCGGGAATACTAAGCATTGTACTATTCTTAATCACATCTTTCCAACTTTTACCTAACATTAGCCTGTGAATGATAATATTAGATATTCCTCCTCGAATTTGGGCTTCTAAATTTATATGGTTCCCATCGAAATACAAAAACACTCTTGAGTCTCTTGATTTCGTTACACCCCCTATATCATGTTGAACTTCACGATCGACACCTACATTAGTTTGACGATAATGACCTTGAGAATTATACAAAACGAACTCGATTTTTTCTTCCAAATAATAATCGAACCGTTCTTCAAGGTCCGAAATAATATCGTCCGCTACTTGAGCAATGTACGATGCGTTTGTCTCTCCTTGGTCATAATAATATACATTAAACCTCTTAAAATCGTAATGATTCCAATTGAATTCATTGTATTGTATTCTGTTTTTTCCAAACTCTTGGCTATACCCATTATACAATTGACTATACCCTGTAAGAGCAAACGGCACAACAAAAACTAGTGATATGATTCTTCTGAAATCCAAAATTTATACCTAACTGTAGATTAACTCGTAAAGATACAGATTATTACACCAACAACACCTTTTTTAAAGTACGACTAGCTTACTGTACTCCGCGCTTTTCTCATCAGAAAAACAATCGCGAACAGAAGACCTACCCCAATAATAAAAAAATCTCCTTGATCTAAAGGAATACAAGAGTCTGGAAACCCAGAACATGGATCCCCATCTGGGGGAGCTGGGGGAGCGTACAAATTCAAGCTTAGAATTACTAAACCAATAAACGCAAATATATGCTTCAATTTTTTCACTCTATCACTACAGTCATTTACACAAAATTACAAAAAAACACCATATCTATCAGATGATGCAGAAATTTGTTTTAGTAAAAATATTACTCCTCAATTACGTTTACCATCAGAACTTTAACGAAAACCCAGCACCAAAAACTTCCTTAAACTGTATTCTTGGCCCTGTAAAATCTGCAAGGCCGTCATTGTTTTTATCAACTGTTATGTCTATAT
This sequence comes from Flavobacteriales bacterium, assembly GCA_016763645.1. Classification (GTDB taxonomy): domain Bacteria; phylum Bacteroidota; class Bacteroidia; order Flavobacteriales_G; family NORP312; genus NORP312. The sequence continues at coordinate 2,287 of JAESTK010000044.1, read as the reverse complement.
CGTCATCGTAAATCAAGTGGGTAATTAGGTTCGCTGATAAAAATTTGTTAACTTTTAGAGTAATTGTTGTTTCCCAATTTACATCAATATTTTGAGGATTATTCAAATAATTAGAAAATAAATCAATTTTGGTATCTAAATCTACATTTTTAAAAATTTCGCTTCTGTATTGTAGTTTAATGTAGCCTCCAAACTCATTTCGCACGTTTTTTCCTGCTTCAATTAATGCTCCCAAATTATCATATTCTGCTCCCGTTACTCCAAAAGCACCTGCATCGGCAAGAGCTTGATTATTAACAATTGTTGTTTTTAAAGTTACTGGGGCGAGAAACGCGGAAAACACATCTCCTTTTTTATAATCTACCCCTATTGCCAGTAAAGAGTAGGCTGGCGCTAATAAATCAGAAATAATATTGGTGCTACCTGACGCATTATAACCTGGAGAAAACTGCGTTCTAAAATTATATAATACTGCAAAGTACAAGTTACTTTTTAAGTGGTAACCGAGCTTAGATGCCAAATCAAACTTGTCATCACTTTTAACCCACAAGGCGGTTTTATCTCCTTGCCTGATTATACCATATCCCATATCAAACGAGTTCTCCCAACTTAACTTATCTTTTTTGTAGTTAGCGAAAAGGTTCGCCATTCCGTTAATAGAAACAGAGCTTACACCTCCAGCAGCCCAGTTAGTTAAAGATACTTGAGAAAAAGTAAGTCCAATCGTACCACCTTTTTTCCATCCATTAATGGTGTCAGTATTTTGGGCCTTTAAGTTACCTTCGGCACCAGTCATTTGCGAGAAACCACTAAAACGGGCAAGAACAACGAGGAAACAAAGTATTTTTCTCACTTTTGTTAAAAATTGAAACGCAAAAATATGTTTATAGTGCTTGGCTTAATCTCAATTTCGCTGAGATATTAATAATAATCGTTAAAAAGCTAATTATGATAGATGTTAAATCGTTCACTTTCAATCCTTTTCAAGAAAACATGTATATACTTTCTGACGATACTAATGAGTGCATCATCATCGACCCTGGTTGTTACGAAGGGCGAGAAAAAGAAGAGTTAACTCAATACATTTCCTCTAAAAAACTTGTTCCAAAAAGGTTACTAAACACACATTGCCACATCGACCATGTGTTCGGAAACAAGCTAGTTTCTGAAACTTATAACCTCGAATTAGAAATACACAAAGCCGATTTGCCAGTTTTAGAAAGCGTTGCACAGGTTGCACACCTATACAATATTCCAAATGTTGATGAATCTCCAAAACCAAGTTCATTTTTAAACGAGGGAGATAAAATTACATTTGGACACTCAGAGTTAGACATCCTATTTGTTCCTGGGCATGCACCTGGACATATTGCATTTGTGAATCACAATCAAAAATTTGTAATTGGTGGTGATGTTCTTTTTTACACTAGCATTGGTCGAACAGACTTACCTGGTGGTGACCACGAAACGTTAATTGAAAGCATTAAAACCAAGTTTTTTACATTAGCTGATGATTACGAAGTGTATTCTGGACATGGGCAAAAAACGACCATTGGTTTTGAAAAATCGAATAATCCTTTTTTACAATAATGGTTGACAAATTCATGCAACTCGCCATACAAGAAGCGAAAGAAGGGTTGGCCGAAGGAGGTATTCCTATTGGCTCGGTATTGGTGAAAGATGGTAAATTAGTTGCTAAAGGCCGTAACAAAAGAGTGCAAGAACTCAACCCGATTCTTCATGGAGAAATGGATTGCTTGAATAACGCTGGCAGAATCGGAAGCTATAAAAATACGGTCATTTATTCTACGCTAATGCCTTGCTACATGTGCGCAGGAACAATTGTTCAGTACAAAATTTCAAAAGTAATTGTTGGCGAATCAAAAACATTTGATGGCGCACGGGAGTTTATGGAAAGCCATGGTGTTGAAGTTATTGACCTTAACAATAAAGAGTGTATTGAAATGATGGGAAAATTTATTGCTGAGAAACCGGAACTTTGGAATGAAGATATTGGGGAGTAATTAAAAGCCGTCATTGCGAGTTGAGCCTTCGCTAAGCAGAGTCGAGGTAAAGCAATCTCTAATCGCAAAAAGATTGCTTCATAACTCGTCAGGGCAAACGCATCTAATTCTTATTAACAGCAAGGTTTGTAGTAAAATCAATACTTTTAGAAAAACAGATAATCTTATTTATAACCTGAGTTCGATTCTTAATTAGCTTATTTTTAATGAGTTACATTTTATCAATCCCTCCGTTCGAGAATACTCGAAGTCTTTTCTAAGGG
>JAESTK010000043.1 GCA_016763645.1 Flavobacteriales bacterium | reverse complement strand
TTCGGACTGGTTAGGGAGATTGACCAAGTGCTTTTTGATGCGAACTCAAATTAAAGCACTATAAATCAACTACTTATTTGCTTTCGTGATTAATCGAACTCAGGTTAGTAGGTTGGATGTAGAAAAATTGATTTAGATTCTAGTACCGTATGTTAAGGCTTCAAGTGGGGGTTTACTAATAGAACACTACAGCTTCATGCTACGGACCATACAGCTATACAAGTTCATCTACGAGGATAGGCCTCAACTACTTAAAGCAAAAACTACCAAGTTGATAATGGGAACTAGAGGTGTAGCGATTACTGGTGATGCTATTCATGCGATGGTAGAACAACTTAAACCAATGTTTCCAGATAGGAAACTTTCACCAGCTACCATACGACAAAGTGTAATAGCTAATTGGTTGAATGTTGATAAGCTACCTGTTGAAGATGTACAACAAATGGCGGGGCATAAGTCCCCAGTACTACCGTTAAGTACCAGCGTAAGGATGCTAATACTCAACGAAAACTGATTAACAAATTTCACGCGTTGAATAATACTTCGCAAAACGCGAAACATTTAATATCTTTGTACGTAAATATATTTAGGAATACATGAAAGTTAGGGTAATAACAGAGGAAACGATTTGGGATTATTGTGGAAAAAATGCGAGAGCCGTTCCTAGCTTTTTGGTGTTCTTAGAAAAGTTGAAGGATTGTGATTGGAAGGATTTGAACGATATAAAGAATGACTTTCCGAGCATGAGTATAATTGGTGATTGTGAAAAGAATAGAATTGCGTTTGATATAGGAGTGGAAAAAACGGTGAGTGAGAGCAGGTAGTTTCGGAAATAATTGACCACCTTCGTTTAAGTCTAATAAGTTGTCTATTAATAATTTACATAAATTTGTAGATGGTCAAAAAAAACCGAAATAGGTGGTCAATGGTTCCGTTTTTCCCACTATTACACCTAAATTGGTAAAAATTATTCAATAATTATCTCATCAATAAAGATGTACGATTCTCCACCAGCACCAAGGTGCCACTCGGGGAGTTTGCCAAAGTAAGTGGCATTTACTTTTACGTAGCGAGCTTTTGTAATTAATTTGTGCTCATAGTCTATAGCCTTAACTTCGTAGCTGTCGCTTGAGTAAGTCTGTTTTATTCGTGCAACCTCGTTGAATTTTTTACCATCTTCAGAAATGGAGTAAACAATTTCGGTAGGCATAACAATCCACGAACGCAAATCTTGAATGTAGCCTGAGCTGATTGATTGTATGTCTTGAATTTCTCCTAAATCGACAATCGCTTCAAAGTCGTTGCCTTGATAGCCTTGCCAGGCCCCTGTTCTGAAATCATTTCCGCCCCTAATGTGGTCTAGCAAGCTATTGTTTCCCCCAGCCGTATATTGTGGGTCACAGTCGCTGTTGATTAGAATAGATCGTTTGCCTGATATTTTATAGAAATCTGCGTTTATGCTAAAGCTTTCCGAAGACAGAGGAGAATTGGATTTAGCTTTAATGTTTGAGGTTTCAGCAATGTAAAATCCATTGGTATACTGCAATTCGTTGCCATTATTGACGGTGTAAAGAATTTCGGAATCATTTGATGCGCAGCTCATTTCAATGAAAAGAGAATCGGCAAATGTTTGGTTTTCAGCAATGATAAAGGGTACAGCAGTAATAGCCTCTGTAGAAATATTCGTTGACGGAATTTCTAGCTCTCCGCTTCCCCATTTTTCGTTGGGAGTGTTTCCCATCGTGAATTCAATCGAGCCTCCATTCATAATATCGAAATGAGACAGGTAGCTTTTAGAATATGGAGCTCCGTTTAACATAGCTGACTGAATGTAGACGTTTTCTTCGCTTTGGTTGTTGACCTCAATGTTGAAACTTTTGCCGTTTTCGAGATTAATTACTCCGGAACTAATACTGGGTGATCCTATTGTATAGTTGGTGTCTCCTGGTGTAACGGGGTAGAAGCCCATTGCGCTTAAAACGTACCATGACGACATTTGGCCGCAGTCTTCATTACCGATTAGTCCATCTGGCTTGGCGGTGTACATTTCAGATAAAAGGTGTCGAACCATCTTTTGAGTTTTCCAAGGTTTGTTAACAAAAGAGTAGAGGTAAGCCATGTGGTGGCTAGGCTCGTTTCCGTGAGCATACTGACCAACTAAGCCGGTAATGTCAACTTGAGTTCTGCCAGTTGTTTTGTTGTCGGCTGAGAAGAGTTCATCCAATTTTTCGTCAAAAACAGTTTTGCCTCCCATAAGTTCAATTAAGCCAGTTACATCTTGTGGGGCATAAAAGCTGTATTGCCAAGAGTTGGCTTCGGTAAAGTTGAAATTGACTTCCTTGGGGTTGAAGGGCTCCATAAAAACTTCGTTTCTCTTTGCGCGCATAAACCCAGTTTGAGGATCGTAATGATTTTTGTAATACTGCGCCCTTTTCGAGTATTCGGAATAAGATTTGCTGTCTTTTTTGTCGTTTGCCATTTGAGCGATACACCAATCGTCATATGCATATTCTAGTGCTTTCGAAACTGATTCATGTTCTTCGGTAGCAGCGATGTAACCGTATTTTTGATAGGCTCCGAGTCCTAGCTTTTCTTGTTTGGAGGTGGCCAAACAGGCCGCATAAATTTTGTCGGTGTCGTAGTCTCTAATTTTCTTCATATACGCATCCGTAATTACGGGTATGGAATGATAGCCAATCATGCAGCCAGTGTAGTTGCCCGAAAGTTCCCACATTGGTAGCTGCCCCCCGTTTTCGTATTGCAGTAAAAATGTGTTTATAAATTCGTTTGTCTTTTCTTGTTCAATTATAGTAAACAAGGGGTGGGTTGCTCTGTAGGTGTCCCAGAGTGAAAAAACGGTGTAAACGTTTGATATGGTTTCGTGAATTTTTAAATCTGTTCCACGATATTGGCCATCTGTATCCGAGAATAGATTGGGGTTTAGGAGTGAGTGGTATAACGCAGTGTAAAAGATCTCCAATTCATCTTTAGTGGCTTCAATTTCTATTTTAGAAAGTTCGTTTTCCCAAGTGGTTGTAGCATCAGTTTTCACTTTCTCAAAATCCCAATGAGGGATCTCTGCTTGTAGGTTTTTTCTGGCACCTTCAACACTTACGGCTGATATTCCAATTCTTATTGACACCTCTTTGGTGTTGAATTCTAGTGTGGCGTTGTGGTTTTCTGTTCCTCCGATGTTTTTGAATTTCTCCGAAAATTCAGCTACAAAATATACGTGCTGCTCTTTTGCCCAGGCTTCCGAAATTCTAAATCCAGAAATGGTGGTTTCGTTCTCGATATTTAGTTCTGAGCTAAGTACTTTGTCTCTGTGGTCTAGATCGAGGTAAACTAAATTAGTAGTATTGTCTTCGAAAACGTATTTGTGAATCCCTGCACGATCGGTTGTCGCAAGTTCAACGAGTATATTGTTATCTGACAACTGAACTGAATAATATCCTGGCTGTGCTTTTTCTGTTTTTTTTGAAAATTGAGATTTAGGGTTGCTGTCTAATTCCGACTTTTTGAATGGCATTAGTAATATGTCTCCGTAGTCGGAAACCCCTGTTCCGCTTAAATGGGTGTGCGTAAATCCGTAAATTATAGAATCAGAATCGTGGTATCCTGAGCAGCCGTCCCAGCCAGTTAGTCTAGTGTCGGGGCTGAGTTGCATCATTCCAAATGGCATACTTGCACCTGGATAAGTGTGGCCGTGCCCGCCAGTTCCAATAAACGGGTTAACGTGTTTGGTTAAATTTTGGGAAGAAGAATGGAGAAACAGAAAGATGAAAAGTGAGCTAATTAAGGCTGATCGGCACATAGGATTCTGTTTGAGATGTTTTTTCCAATTCTTTCCAAATTAAAGCTCCTGCGCCTACAACTCCAGCGTTGCGGTCGAGTTCCGAAACTTTAAGCGTTACTTTATTTTTGAAAATGTTGA
>JAESTK010000042.1 GCA_016763645.1 Flavobacteriales bacterium | reverse complement strand
TCGGGTAATTCCTTGGGCTTTCCATACTGCAAAACACCTTTTTTTACTGTAGTGAATTCACAGCACAAGCCATAAATGTTAACCAACCTTTGTGTATTTCTTTCGTCTAAAAGATTATGAACAGGTTCTAAGAAGTAATTTATCAACAATCCAACCTAAAATGAAAGGTGGTATGATAAGAATAGTGATAGAAAACCAGTCAACTTGTTTCAAAAAATCAATTCCTAAAGCTCCCATAATCAATAGCTCCGTAGATAAAATAACCATATAAGATTGGGAACGCCAAAAAACTAGTTCTCCATAAAAAACACTTCCTATACCCCCGTCTGTCCAATTATCGAAATTTCTATTATTCTTTCTGTCAAATAAATAGTCAGGAAATTTCCTATTTCTAAGTTTTAGTATTTGGACTGCAATCATACGGATTGGAGCTCGAATTATTCTTCCCAAATCACAGAAGAAACAGAACCAATGATAATAAAGCATGTTCCAAAACCAGAACATTAGATACTTTTTATAAACTCCACCGACTTCTTTATATCCTCGTGTAAATATCTATCGTCTTTAACAAAAGAAATTGATTTTCTATAATCAGCTACAAATTGAGATAAAACTTCAGAGGTATTTTCTTCTCTAAACTCAATGGCTTGAGCAGCATTGAGTAATTCTATTGCTAACAGCTTTTCTAAATTCTCAACAACTTTATAGCATTTCGTTGCAGCATTTGCACCCATACTTACATGATCTTCTTGCCCTTGAGATGAGTCTATTGTATCAACCGAAGCTGGTGCGCACAAATGTTTATTTTGACTAGCAATGGGAGCCGCGGTATATTGCGGAATCATAAAACCAGAATTTAGGCCAGGGTTGGCTACCAAGAATGCTGGCAACCCTCTTTCACCAGCTATAAGTTTATACACTCTTCGCTCCGAAATACTCCCCAACTCGGCAACTGCAATGGCAAGAAAATCAAAAGAAATTGCCAATGGTTGCCCATGAAAATTACCCGCAGAAATTATTTTGTCCTCGTCTGGAAAAATAGTCGGATTATCGGTTACGGAGTTAATCTCGGTTTCGAAAACTGAAGTAATGTATGCAATGGCATCTTTTGAGGCTCCATGAACCTGTGGCATACACCGAAACGAATATGGGTCTTGAACATGCTCTTTTTTTCGAGCAACTATTTCGCTTCCTGCTAAATATGATTTAATATTTCTTGCTGTTTGCAACTGCCCAGAATGACTTCTTACATAGTGAACGTCATCATCAAATGGTTCAATTCTACCATCGAAAGCTTCTAATGAGAGAGCTCCTATTTTATCTGCAAGGTTAGACAACTTTGTTGCTTGCAACAGATTCCAAACTCCGTAAGCACTCATAAATTGGGTTCCGTTAAGCAAGGCTAATCCTTCTTTAGATTGTAATTCTATTGGTTGCCAATCGAGTTCGTTTAATACATCTTCAGAGCTCCTTTTTTGTCCTTTATAATACACTTCGCCCATACCAATAAGTGGGAGAGCCAAATGCGCCAAGGGGGCTAAATCTCCCGAAGCGCCTAACGAACCTTGCTGATAAATAACTGGCAATACATCATTATTATAAAAACCTACCAAACGCTCGATGGTAACTAGTTGAACTCCAGAATGACCATAAGAAAGCCCTTGAATTTTGAGTAACAACATTAATTTCACAATGTCTTGAGGCACTTCATCGCCAATTCCGCAAGCGTGAGACATCACTAGATTTTTTTGCAATGCCCCCAAATCATCATTCGAAATGGACGTATTACAAAGTGAACCAAAGCCAGTGTTTATACCATAAATTGGGTATTTATGTGTTTTAATTTTTTCGTCCAAGTACTTTCTGCATTTAACAACTAGTTCCTTAACTTCTTCTGATAAGGCAATCTTCTTGTTCAGAATACCTGCAACGATATCAATCGTCAACCTCTCTTTCGATATATGATGTATTTCCATGCTTTACTTTATTTTCCCTCTTGGTGAAGAGGGCTAGGGAGATTGGATTAAATTTCAATCCCCTTACCCCCTTTTCTAAGCGGGATTCTTATTTCAATTCTTTTATCAGTTCTTCAATTGTGATGCTGCTTTGTTCTCCAGTTCCCATGTCTTTAACCGTCATAATTCCTTCTTCCATTTCCGTTTCACCAATCATTACTACTTTTCTTGCGCCTTTGTCGTTAGCGTACTTCATCTGCTTTTTCATTTTAGCAGAATCAGGATATAGCTCCGAACTAATATTAGTTGCTCGTAGCTGAGCCAATAAACCGAGACAATAAGTTGCTTCTTTTTCTCCGAAGTTTACAAACAGTACATCTAATGCTTTTTCGATGTTTTCAGGAAATAGGCCTTGGTCGAGCATGACATCATAAATTCTATCTGCGCCAAAAGAAACACTGACTCCTGATACATCTTTTAAACCAAAAATTCCGGTTAAATCATCATAACGCCCTCCACCACAAATGCTACTCGGAAAATCGTTACATACTACTTCGAAAATTGCTCCAGTGTAGTAGTTTAACCCACGAGCAAGAGTTATATCAATTTCTAGAGTTGAAAGCTGAAAGTTGAAAGTTGAAAGTTTTTCTAATATACTTTTCACTTCCTCTATTCCTTTTGCACCAATTTCAGTATTTCCGATTAGGCTTTCAAGCTTTTCCAATTTATTAGCGTTACTACCAGCAAAATCAAAAATTGGTTCTAATTTACTGATAGCTTCTTGTGGAATTTCACGCTGTTGCAATTCTTTTATTACGCCTTCCTTCCCAACTTTATCGAATTTATCTAACGCAATAGTAATGTCGATCATTTTCTCTGGTTGACCAATAATTTCTGCAATACCTGCTAAAATTTTACGGTTATTTAATTTGATGGTCGTGCCTATTTTCAGCTTTCCAAAAACCTCATCCATTATTTGGATAAGCTCAACTTCATTTAGCAAAGAATTTGAACCAATGACATCTACATCGCATTGGTAAAACTCACGGTAACGTCCTTTTTGAGGTCTA
>JAESTK010000276.1 GCA_016763645.1 Flavobacteriales bacterium | reverse complement strand
GTGGGAGCAGCTTAAAGATGCCAAAAATACCGAGCGCAAAAGCCTGATGGATGGCATCCCGCCGCTGCCTGCTTTGAGTTTTGCCGCCAAACAACAACAACGAGCAGCAAGGGTAGGGTTTGATTGGCCTGATTTGGGCGGTGTGACCGATAAAATTCAAGAAGAAATTGCCGAGTTATCCCATGAAATTAACACATCGGATGGTAGTGAAGCTGATAAACGAAAAATTGAAGATGAGTTTGGTGATGTGTTGTTTTCATTGGTGAATTATGCCCGTAAACTTGGTGTTGACCCTGAGCAAGCCTTGATGCGCACCAATCGCAAGTTTGATAAGCGATTCAGAGGCATGGAAAATCTTGCCGAATGTAAGCAAATTAAGCTGAAAGACTTAGATGTTGAAGCACTTGAAGAACTATACCAAGAGGTCAAAAAGGAACTATCATGAGCGAAGAAAGTAAAACCCAAGAACTACAAATCAATATGCCGCAAGAGGTGCAAAGTGGTAAATATGCCAATCAAATGCTGGTCACGCACAGCCAAGAAGAGTTTGTTCTCGATTTTATCCTCGGCACACCACCTGCAGGCGTGGTCAATAGCAGGGTGATTGTATCCCCCGGTCATGCCAAGCGCATTGCCAATGCTTTACTGGAAAATGTAGCGCGATATGAAGCGCAATTTGGTGAAATCAAAACGGTGGCAGTGAATATGCCTGCGGGAACTACGGCGCATTGATAGGCCATGTTATTATTTAGGTTTTATCTTAGGGGAGGATTACCTCCAAATCTGAAACCATTTCTCTAAATTCACCAACCTCAATTGGATCTTCTTCATTTTCTGTTCCATTGTGCATTTCTCCACCAGAAACACGACCATGAATAGTTTCAAGTTTATCTATAATATCGCTATCATTTTTCAGCTTTTTAAGCTCAGCCCAAGCAATCCTGCAATTTTTATTACTGTATTTTGTCGGTAACTGATTGTTGAAAATAACTTCATCAATGACGCACTCGATTGATTTTCTCAATAAACTTGCCACTTTTAACTCATCTTCAAAAGGTGATTTTGCTAATAGTTTGTTTGCATCTGATAGATGATTATTGGCTTTGTTTGATTTATAGCTAATCAACACACCTTTTAAATTCTGCCCTTCACTATTAACTTGGTAAACTCGTATATGCTTACCTTTTGATTTGTTACAGTCAGTGTCTATTGTTTTGCAAATATGATTTTCTTTTGAGGTTTCAAACGCATCAAGAAATAGCCTGTTGTGATTAAACAAAATCACTTGGTTTTCTAGTTTCAATAATCTTTGTGCAAATTTCCCTGCAATCTTATGGTCAAGACTATTAACGGGATCATCTAAAATAATTGGATTTTTACTTTTCTGAATTTTTGCTTCTGCAATAAAGAGTGCCAAGGCGACTGCTTTTTGCTCACCCTCGCTCAGTATCGTTTTAATGTTATTGTTTTTTGAAAGAGTTAGCTTTGTGCTTGAAGTTCCTTTTCCTCCTGGTGCATTTTCAATAGCTACCTTTAAGTTCTTGTAACCCAAAAGATTCAGTTCTTTTGTGAACTCTTGCTTGAGTGTTTCTGTCAATAAATCATTGTGTGCAGTGTTTGAGAGTGTTGTAGTTTTAGCGGTATTTATTTTGGAAGATTTACTTATGAGACTGTTTTCAGCCGTGTCAATTTTAAGCCATTTTTCGATATTTTCTTTTTGGTTGCTTATAGATTCATTTTCTTGAAGTTGTTTAAGTAATTTTTCTAGTTTTTTAATTTCAGTAGCTTTTTCACTACCTTCTTCGGATAACCTATCTATGTCTGCTTGAATAGATGCTGATATTGATTCTACCTTTACAGTGATATTTGCAATATCTAGTAACTCAACTTTTAAATCTACATCGGATTCCTTTAGTTTTTTTAATATATCTGCTTTTTTCAAAGAAAAGTCGGAAACAAAAGAATCAATAACTTCAAGAAGTGTTTTTTCAGTTGTTTCAGATATATGTTCTTTTAAAATATCTTTAATATTTTCTTTTATTTCTAAACTAGTGGGCAGTGCTTCAACCTTGGTTATTAGAGCTTTCACTTGTTCTAAAGAGCTGTTTAATTTTTGCTCTGATTCATCTTTTAAATACTCTCCGTATGCTTTTATAAGTTTTGTTGCGTTCTCATCCTGCAATGGCTGACGACAATAGATACAAACATGATCGCTATCATCAACTTGTGTTTTGTATTTTTCGCCTGACTTAATGAACTCTTTCCATTCAGGAGTATTATTTTTAGGAATAGTAGATAAAATAGCAAATTGTTCTTTTGCTAATTTGTTTTCTGTTTTATTTTTAGCAAGTAGTTCTAACTGTGTTTGAGCCGCTGCATGAAAAACAGATAGTTTTTCATGAGTATCTTCGATATGATTTTTTACGCTATCAATATCTGTTTTATCACTATTTTTTAACTTAATCTTATCCTGAATGTTTATTTGCTTTAAATCTTGAAGCTCTTTTTCAGTATCTTTTAATTTTGTGGAATTTTCATCAGAAAAATCAAACAAAACTTCGATTTGCTTCTTCTTTGTATCATCTATTTGATGTGTTTCAAAAGTAGTTTTAATTTCATCGCTTAAAAACTTAAGTTCTACTGTTGGTTTTTCTAACCTTTTTTTATAGGCTTCTTTTGTTAGGTCACGCTTAAACTCATCAATCAAAGTGACTAAATACGAAAACAGATTTAAGCCTAAAGGCTGTATCAGTGTGCTATCTGCCTTTCTTGTTTCCAATAAGCCATTAAGATAGGAAGAATCAAACACTTTGCATTTATTAAGTAAGTTAAGAGAACGACTGCTTCCAGTCCAGTTTATAGTTTTAGTTTGTCCAGTTTTTTCTTTAAATGTGATATTGACACTAACTGCCTTTGAAGTATCTAAATAGATATTTGAACAAATTTCTTTTTTTTGATTGCCCCCAACAATCTCATTTAAAATTTTAAAATAACTACTTTTACCTGCACCATTTAAACCATATAAAATAGTCATATCATTATGAAATTTAATCGTTTGGTTCTGTTTTAAGGCATTGACACCCTGTATATGCTCCAATGATTTTAGGTAAATTTCTTCATCAGTAGTGCTAGTGCTAATATTGGGTTCGGCTATTGATAAAGCAGTACCATCTTTTAAACTATCAAATATTTCTTTTTTCTTATCATTAGCAATATTGCCATTGGTTTCAATCACTTCATAAATTATAGCTTTTAACCAGTCAGGCTGAGATATTGCAAACTCTTTTAAATACTCTTTAGCATTTAACTTCAAGGTGACCCCCGTCCCACTTTTTAAAATCATATCATGAATCTAATTGTTGATGTGTCAAATATGTAAGCAACTCTAGTCGATGACGACTGAACACCAAAGGAGTTCAGATGAAAATATGTATTGCTTACGATATATCTACTTAGCCCAACCATGCTTTTTGCCGCCCAAACTATTACGCTGACCCAAACAGCATGTCAGTTTATTGAAGCTGAAAAGGGCGATCAACATTATCAAGCAAACGTGTATGCT
>JAESTK010000041.1 GCA_016763645.1 Flavobacteriales bacterium | reverse complement strand
TCTTTTCTAAGGGAGAATTCCCTCTTGGAGACTCCGAATATATTCGGACTGGTTAGGGAGATTGACCTAATATTTTTCGATATTGACTCTATTTAAGTTACTGACAATCATTTGTTTAATAGTGAGTTCGATTAATCGAACTCAGGTTTAAAAGAAACGAACAGGGAGTTCGAACTTTTTATAACTTTGCAGTGCAATTAAAAGCAAATCGTTCCTTTTTATTTTGCAAAAATAGATTTTCATAATTGGTTTAATCGTTGGAGGTAAAATTCTAACCTTTAGAATCGCTTGATAAATAAAGATATTTTGGTTTGGGTTCGAGTCTCGTCCAGACCGCGAATAAAAATAAAGGCTTTTTTATTTCTCTTGAGATTAGAAGTACTTGGTAAAAGATTACAAGTCCTATCTTTGCTTAAATTTATTGCCCATGTCAACTTTTGATGAATTTAAAATATCGAACCAACTTCGTAATGCAATTGATGAATTGGGTTTCGAAAGTCCTACACCCATTCAAAGTGAGTCATTTTCTTTAATTCGATCAGGCAAAGATGTTGTTGGTGTAGCGCAAACAGGTACAGGAAAAACCCTGGCTTTTATGTTGCCACTATTGCAAGATGTCAAATATTCGAAAGATTTTCACCCTAAAATTCTAGTGATGGCACCAACACGTGAGTTGGTATTGCAAATTGCAGAACGTATTGAGGAGTTTTCGAAGTACATTAATGTTAGGATTTTAGCTATTTACGGAGGTACAAATATCAATACTCAAAAACGAGCTTTAGCAGAAGGAGCAGATATAATAGTAGCAACTCCTGGTAGATTGTATGATTTAGCACTTAACGGAAATGTGCAGCTAAAAGCAATCAAAAAATTAGTGATTGATGAGGTAGATGTGATGCTCGATTTGGGCTTCCGTTTTCAGTTGAAAAACATTTTTGATTTATTGCCTGAAAAACGTCAGAACATAATGTTTTCTGCCACTATGACTGAGGAAGTCGATGATTTAATTAACAATTTTTTTCGTCATCCAGAAAAGATATCGATAGCTGTAAGTGGAACACCGTTAGATAATATTTTGCAAGAGTGTTACCCCGTACAAAACTTTTATACTAAAGTTAATTTGCTGAAAGACTTGTTGGAGGACAAGGAGGAATACCGAAAAGTATTAGTTTTTGTATCGAACAAGCGAAGTGCCGACAGACTTTTTGAAGCGCTTGATGAAGGTTTTGGAAGCGAATTATGTGTGATTCATTCAAACAAAACTCAGAATTATAGAATGCGTTCCATAGCCCAATTCGATAAAGGCGAAAACAGAATTTTGGTGTCTACAGATGTCATGGCGCGTGGAATCGACCTTGATAGAATTAGCCACGTAATCAATTTCGATACGCCATATTATCCTGAAAATTACATGCATCGTATTGGTAGAACAGGCAGGGCAGAACAAAAGGGGAAATCGCTGTTGTTTTACACGGAAAAAGAGGCTGAAGCTAAAATGAGAATTGAAGAACTGATGGATTATACCATTCCATTGAATGAGTTCCCTAAAGATATTGAAATCGCAGAGCAGTTAACGCCAGAAGAAAGACCTAGAGACGCGGAGAGTTACGTCCCTAACCAAGCAACTGACGTGCGCGGACCAGGGTTTCACGAAAAAAAGGAAAAGAACAAGAAAGTTAATTTAGGTGGTTCGTACCAAAGAGAAATTGAAAAAAAGTATAAAAAGCCTCAGACTCGTGGTGATAAAACGTATCACAAAAACACACGAACGAAGAAGAAAAGGTAATTAAACTGCTGTCAGTTCGAGTGATTTTTCTTGAAAAATTGTATCGAGAATGTATGATTTGATGTCGAAATGTTGTTGGAGGGTAAAATGGACAAATTCATAAAAAATGAAATTTAACTACAACTCCATAGATTTACCCGTAAAAGATGTAATTCCTGAAATTCAAAAAGGACTTGCAGACTCACCTACACTTATCGTAAAAGCACCTCCCGGAGCAGGAAAAAGCACACTTGTTCCGTTAGCCCTTTTGGAAGATACTTGGCTTAAAGGTCAAAAAATATTGATGCTCGAACCGCGTAGATTAGCAGCTAAAACAATTGCTATGCGTATGGCAGATTTGTTGGGTGATAAAGTTGGAGAAACCGTTGGTTATCGAATTCGATTCGAAAACAGAGTAGGAAAAACAACCAAATTAGAGGTGCTTACTGAAGGAATTCTAACTCGGATGATTCATCAAGACAACGGCTTGGAAGGAGTTGGACTCGTGATTTTTGATGAGTTTCACGAACGCAGCATACATGCAGATGTAGCGATGGCATTGTGTCGTGAGGCACAACAAATTCTCCGACCAGATTTACGAATTTTGGTAATGTCGGCAACGCTCGATATGCCCGAATTATCGAGTATGTTAAACGCATCGGTTGTAGAAAGTTTAGGACGTCAATATCCTGTTGAGGTACATTATTCTGGAGAAAATGATATTCGACTATTACCCGATTTAGCAACTCGTGTAATTAAATCAGCCATGGAAAAGCACGATGGCGATGCATTGGTTTTTCTTCCGGGGCAAGGAGAAATAAAGAAATGCGAAGAGATTCTTAAAAAGACGATGCGTGGAATTCAAATCCATCCGTTATATGGGCAATTACCCCATGCGAAACAAATGGCGGCTATCTTTCCTGATAAAGAAGGAAGGCGAAAAGTGATATTAGCAACTAATATTACCGAAACGAGTTTAACTATTGAGGGAATTAAAATCGTTATTGATTCGGGTTTCGAGCGTGTTGCGAGATTCGACCCTAACTCAGGGTTATCTCGATTAGAAACTGTAAAAATTTCTAAAGATTCTGCCACCCAACGAACGGGACGTGCGGGACGATTATCCGAAGGGGTGTGCTATCGCATGTGGACATTGGCAACCCAGAATCAAATGGTAGAGCATGGAACTCCCGAAATTGAACAAGCTGATTTAACTTCTCTTATGCTTGATATGGCTCAATGGGGAATTACCGACCCAAACCAACTAACATGGCTTTCGCCACCGCCAAGAGGAAATGTAGCTAAAGCAGCAGATTTGTTGCATGAATTAGAAGCGTTAGAAAACAACAAAATAACCACCCACGGAAAGCAACTCCACAAATTACCAACGCATCCTCGAATTGCGCACATGCTCGTCAGAGCAGAAGAATCAGGGCAATTGGGGTTGGCTACAGACATCGCTCCGTTGTTGGAAGAGCGAGACCCATTATCAAACGATGCGGGAATCGACATCAATTTACGGATTGAAGCTTTGCGAAGGTTTAGAAGAGACAGGGCGGGTAACCACCGTTTTTCCAGAATTGAAAAAATTGCATCTCAATATCGTAATATGTTCAAAATTGAACCAGATAATGGACCAGTTGAAGATTTCGAAACGGGGCTTTTATTGGCATATTGTTACCCGGAACGAATTGCATGTGCCAGACCCGGAAATAATGCGCAGTACCAAATGGCGAATGGCAAAATTGCAGCAGCGGGACACAAAGACGATTTAGCGCACGAACCTTGGTTGGCAATTGCTCATGTAAATGATAGGCAAGGAATGGGGAAGATTTTTATGGCCTCACCAATAGATCCGAGAGATTTGTCTTCGATGGTTAAAACCAAGGAAACAATTACTTGGGATACAAAACATGGCGGATTAATTGCAACAAAAGATACCCGAATTGGTAGCATCGTTTTGCAAAGTATTCCGCTGGTTGACCCCGATGAATCTCAGCTTATAAAAGCGATTACCGATGCGGTGCAAAAGGAGGGGAGGTCTTTACTCAATTGGGACGAACCTGTTGAGCAATGGCAGAATAGAGTGCTCTCACTCAAGAAATGGTATCCGCAAGAATCGTGGCCAGACGTGAGTACCGAAAAATTGCTGCAAACTAACGCGGAGTGGTTGAGTCCGTATTTAAACAACGTAAAAAAAACTGCCGATTTAAAGAAAATCGACCTCAAAGAGGTGCTATATTATAGTTTAGAAAGTTCGCTTCAGCAAAAGTTAGAGCACTTGGCACCAACAAAAGTTGAAGTGCCAAGTGGGTCTAGTATTAAATTGAATTACCAAGCGAATGGTTCAGCCCCAATTGTAGCTGTTCGTTTGCAAGAATGTTTCGGGTTGGAAGACACACCAACTGTAAACAAAGGAAAAACGGGAGTGTTGATGCATCTGCTCTCGCCAGGGTATAAATTGGTGCAAATTACTTCAGACCTTAAAAGCTTTTGGGCGAATGCTTATTTCGATGTGCGCAAAGATTTAAGACAACGTTACAAAAGACACTCTTGGCCAGAGAACCCAACCGAAGCGATCGCAATAAAAGGCACGAAGCGACAGAATAATATGAAGTAGAATTCGTCTCGGTGTAAATTCCGAATTGCTTTTCTCAAAAATTTCAGATACCTTCGAATCGCAAACAGATTTAGAATTTATAGGCTTGTTAGATAACGTAAAAGATAATTTGACATGAGAAATTTATATTTAATAATGTGTCTATTGTTGATGAGCACTAACCTTTGGGCTCAAGATCAAGCATTAATATTGTTTGGAAGCTCATGGAAATATTTGGATGACGGTTCAAACCAAGGCACATCATGGCGTTCGATGTCATTTAACGATGGGTCATGGAGTTCTGGGTTTGCTGAACTTGGATATGGTGATGGCGGTGAAAATACAATCGTCAGTTTCGGCAGCAATAGCAGTAATAAATACATTACCACCTATTTCAGACACACGTTTAATATAGTTGATGTTAATGACTATAAAAATTTCTTGGTTAAACTGATAAAAGATGATGGAGCTTTAGTGTACGTTAATGGGCAGAATGTTATGCGTTCGAACTTTGGAACGGGATCTTATGCCTACAATGACTTTTCTTATTCATCAATATCAGGGTCGGAAGAAACTATCGTTTGGGAAGAATTTGTACCTCCTTCTTATTTTCAAACAGGAACGAATGTAATTGCGGTAGAAGTTCATCAATATTCTAGTTCTAGTTCAGATCTTTCATTTGATTTTGAGCTTATAGGCTTGGACAGTATCCCTACACTGTATAGAGAATCTTATATTCAGATGACAACCCCTAGCTCGGCAATAATTAAATGGAAAACCGATGTTCCCACGACTTCCAGAGTAAGATTTGGAACATCTTTGGGAAACATAACAAACACAATTGACTCATTAACCCCCACCGTAAACCATGAGGTGTTAATATCTGGTTTAAACATTGACACTAAATATTATTACTCGGTGGGAAATTTCACCATAGAGTTTACAACTCCAGACGATTCGTATTTTTTTAAGACAAACCCAACAATCGGGGAGGCACATCCAACCCGTATTTGGGTTACGGGCGATGCAGGAACAGGTAAATCGGGACAAATTGATGTTCGGGACGCCTATACGAATTATGTAGGGACTACCGAGAAGGCGGATTTATGGCTTATGATGGGAGACAATGCTTACGAACATGGAAGACAAGCGGATTATCACATGGGATTATTTAATGTCTATCAATCTGTTTTAAGAAATACAGTATCTTTTCCAACTGCCGGAAATCATGATTTTTATGGTGAAGCGAATCCTCTAACAGAAACAGGTACGTATTATGATATTTTTGCTCTACCAAAAAAGGGCGAATGTGGAGGGCTCCCCTCAGAAACAGAATCGTATTACTCTTTCGATTATGGGGACATTCATTTTGTTTGTTTAGAATCGTATGGACTTGATAGAGACTCAACAGCGGCCATGGCAACATGGCTAAAAAACGACTTAGCAAATAACGATTCAAGATGGTTAATAGCTTATTGGCATTACGCCCCTTACACCAAAGTAGGGCACGATTCTGACGACCCTAACGACCACAGCGGTAGAGCAATTGATATGCGCGAAAACTTTAATCCTATCCTAGAAAGATTTGGTGTCGATTTAGTTCTTTCAGGCCATAGTCATGGATACGAGCGTAGTTTCCTTTTAAATGGTCATTATGACCTTTCAAATTCATTAACGCCCTCAATGATATTAGACTCTGCGAGCGGACAAGCAGATCAAACAGGGGCTTACAATAAACCAAATTTATTAACCTCAAATAAAGGTACTGTATATGTAGTTTGTGGTAGTTCGGGCAAGTTATCGAGTACATCAGTAACCCACCCAGCAATGTTTACCACTAATACCGATTATTTAGGATCTGTAGTTATAGATATAGCTCAAGACACACTGGAATGTAAGTTTTTAAATGAAAATGGTATCATCCAAGATTATTTTCATATCGTGAAAAATAACTCGGTGTCAGTACCCGACATTAAGCACCCTATAACTTATACGCTATACCCAAATCCTACCTCTTCCGTTTTTTCCATTTCTTCTAACACTCATTTCGAAAATGGAGAAATTCAAATTTATTCAATTAACGGCCAATTGGTTAAAGCTATAGAAATTAACACTTCTTTAAATAGCAAAGCAACATATACTTTTAATGTTTCAGACCTTAAAACAGGCTTGTACACCGTTAAACTTACAGCAAATAATACACTCTTAAAAAGCGAGATATTGGTTATCCAGAACTAAATGTTGGCTAATAATAAAACCCATTAGAGGTTCGAAATAAAAATTATGAAGAAAAACACTAGAAATAAACTAATATTATTTTTTTGTTCGGTGGCTATACTAGCATCATGTAGTAACGGTTTACAAGAAAAAAATGAGGAGCTAGAGCAAGAGAACAAACAACTGCAAACACTGCTAGTAACGCACAAGAAAACTCAGAGCGTTTAGCTCAAACGATTCATTTGGTGCATACCAATTTAGCGAGAATAAAGCTTAGTAAGCAGAAAGTAAACCAGATCTTAAGTAGAGGAGAAGGTCGAAAAGGAGAATCTAAAGCGTTGATATTAAAAGAAATGCAGCTTGTTAACTCGCTGCAACAAATGAACAAAGAGAAAATAGCAGCTCTGAATTTAGAGTACGATAGTTTGATTGAATCGAACTTAAATATTTCGAAAGTTGTCGCTGAATTAGAAGACTCGAAAAACTTTGAAGAAAGAACAGTTGACTTAGTCAGAGATAGATTAATCGGCTTGAATTACGAAATGGAATTACTCAATCAAACGCTAGATAGTATCGCTTTTATGAGTGAAATAAACTCTGGCGTTATAGAATTACAGGCCGCAGATTTAAAAACTGCTTATTATTGCATTGGCGATTTTAAGACCTTGTCTGCCCAGCATATTGTTGAGAAAAGAGGAGGCGTGGCAGGTTTGGGAAGTATTCCTGTAATTTTAAAAGATTTTGATAAAAGCAAATTCACTACGGTTGATGTTAACCTTATTCAAGAAATTGAACTGACCACCGTAAAAGTTGAATTGCTTTCTACACATCCTAGTGGCTCATATAAAATATTAGACAACGGAAAACAAAAAGTTATTTCTATAATTAATCCCCAACAATTTTGGGGAACAACCCATTATTTGATTGTCTTAGAAAAAAGGTAGATTTGCATTTGTGAAATCGTTGCTCAGTTTTATTATTCTTACGATTACCATTGTCTCTGCATCGCAATATGACTTTTATGTCGAAAAATGGAAGGTAAACGATATCAAAATAGTTGATGGAATTGTAATTACTCGGCTAACTGGAGAAAACACTGAGATAGGAGTAACCAATATTGTTTACAAGACCCAAAAGCAGCTCCTAAAGGAGATTAGAGACAGGAAATCTAGCGGAGAGATGTCTAGAAGCCGATGGGCTAGTTATGATGAGAAATACAGAAGGCAAGCTTCTGGCGGCATGTTGTATGTGTTTTTAACTCGTAACGATTTCGATTATGGTAACATGGACTATTTTCATGTTAAAATAGTTGATAAAAAAGGAAAAGAGATTTTCAAAAAACAATACAAAAATCAAATACCTAGAACATACCGGAAGCCAGAATATATGTGGAAAAATGAAGGGAAGATGATGATAGGTTGCGATATATACTTACCAATTACTATCGAAATAATCGATAAATCTCAAGAAAAGGAAGCAAATCACAGATTTAAAATTAGTGCTGAATAACAAGGGTATTACGATATTTTAAGCGTTACCGCTGAAAAGGTGTTACCCAAACATTTCTGCAAAAGAGAACTTATCTTTTACTCTTACGCCTTTTTCGGTGTGTTGTACGGTGCAACATTCGTTTACTGAATCATGTTCTAAAAACAAAATATATTCGTTATCTGCAGCAGTTTTTAAAAACTGTTCTTTTTCGCCCAGCGTCAATAATGGACGGGTGTCATATCCCATAACATAAGGTAGTGGGATATGCCCAACAGAGGGTAGTAAGTCTGCCATAAAAACAATGGTTTTACCTTTATATTTTATGTGCGGAATCATTTGCGCATCGGCATTATCCGCCTTTTCATCGATTGATTAAATTTACGTTGCGCTACAAAGAAATAAATGCCTTAAACGAGGCAGCCGAATATTTTGCGACCATGCTAAAATCTAAATTTGGTTCTCGAATTTTGGGTTCTGAATTTCCTGCCGTTGCAAGAGTTCGAAATCAATTTAATAAAAATGTACTGCTAAAAATTGAAAAGGAGGCAAGTATAAAAAGCGCAAAACACTCAATTCGCTTGATGTTAGCAGAAATGGCAACTCACAAATATTTCAAGAAAATTAGAGTGATTACATGATTAGTTTCACCACGTTGTTGGGTATATTTCTCTTTTCTTACGTAGTGGAGCGTAGCGAAACGGAGTAAGAAAAGAGAAAGAGCGACAGCTTGTTTATTTTT
>JAESTK010000040.1 GCA_016763645.1 Flavobacteriales bacterium | reverse complement strand
CCATATTCTTCTTTGTGGTTTGGGTGAGATTTTGCGGCAAACATATACGCCATAGACATCGCCCATGGTGTTTGAAAATTAAATGCTGAAGCTCCCTGTTCGTTGGTAGTAACATCGTCAGGTTTAGAAATAAAACCTCTATCAGAATCGATCCAAAGTTTAACGGTACTATTCGGGTTTATTCCCGTGTACCAATCTAAACGTCCTTCAATATCTAAATACAGCCATTCTGCATATTCACCAAACGTAACATGATTTCCGTAGTTGATTGGACTAATTGCATCAACATAAATAGGAGTATTATAAAGTTCCGTTCGGTATTTTACTTTAACCAAATATGTAAAATGCGCCATGGGCCACATTAACCGTGCGTTAAAATTAACGTTGCTTTGATTATTTGGGATATAATCATTAAGGTTAACGAATGAGTATAGCCTAAATGGCCCCAGTGCAATAATCTCTGTGGTCCATTCCATAAACTTATACAAGTAGGCCTTATCGCCTGTTGTTAGATACATGTTCAACATAGATTCTAGCACCCCTCCTTGCAAAGTAAGATTTTGTCCAAACGTCTGTGTAGAAAGATCTCCAAACGAGTTTACTGTGGGTGGATAATCGAAAGCGCCTACAAAAACATCATCATATTGTTCTTTGATCTGAAAATCTTTATATGCCTGGCCATATAATACTGTATGCAAGACACCGAATAAGGTAGAGAAAATTACAATTTGAAATAAAGCTCTTATTTTCATTTGATTTACTAATTAAAACAGTAACCAAATTTGATAAATGTATAGCCGAAAAGGGGTAAATTTTTTTTACTACTTCCCAAGTCTAAATATAGTAAGGCACTATAGATATTTGTTTCCGTATCGGAATTATCCCAACCATTCAATGGAGTATGAGTTACTCTTGTGCGTAGTTCTCCATTTACCCATCCAAGAACATTAATATTTATGTTTATATCAACAACCAATCGATTCCATTCAAGGTTCATTCCAACAGGTATCATAACCACTGTAGAATAAGTCAAATGAGTGCTTTCTGTTCTCCAGTAATTGGGTGCATACGATGTCCAGGTCATTTTTTTTTGTTGAATCAACCCACCAGCACCAACATACACCTTCTTGACTGATCTATTTCTAGAACTGACCCATGTCTTAATAGGCCAATTGTATTCATAAAATAAATAAACATGATTCATTTTAATTTCCTCCTCGGCAATGGATGTAGCAGACCTAACACGGAGATAGCTTTCCTTAGCAAACCAGTATCCTGCCTTGAGAGACTGGCTAGCTCCACCTAAACTCGTTTTCTTTAATTGAACAATAGGCGCTAAAGTATGTATATAGGCCATGGCATTCCTCGATAGATTGTTGCTTTCACCAAGGTCTAACAAGCCATTAAGATATTTTTGTTTAATATCATATCGATCTCCAAAAAACTGCATCATCACCCCCACCGAAATATAATAACGTGGTTTATCTACGCTTGCGGTATCATTATCATTTTGTGCTATAACAGGTGTTATTGTCGTTAGCAACAATATATAAAGTGTTAGTTGTTTCATGTAGCTTCGCTTAAGTTTTGGTGCAAAATTCAACTCTATTATTATCCGTAGTCCACTCCATAAATTTGTATAAATACGCCTTATCGCCTGTAAGCTCATACATATTGAGCATCGACTCTAGCACTCCCCCTTGCTGTGTTAGTTTTCTATTCTCCTCATATTCCTCTAAGCTATTAAAAAAATTAATTACAGGCGGATAATCGTAGGCGCCTATAAAAACATCATCATACTGTTCTTTCATGCTAAACTCATCGTAAGCTTGACCAGACACAACAGTGCTTAAGGAAAGGATAAAGAGCAAAAACACGAGAAGGTTGCTAGTTTGTACAATTTTCATCTGAAATCCTATTAAATTCGATACCCAATCTTTATTAAAGCATTATAACCAAAGAAATAAGAGCCATACCTATATGAAAGTCTGCGACTATAAGTCTGCTCATTAGTTTGTACTGAAACACTACCCGATTCTTGGTAATACCAGTTAGTTCTTAGCTTGCCCCATGCTTGCCCGATGATGTTTACATTTATCGCTACATCAAAAAACATTCTATTTTTACATATTTTTATTCCTATAGGGACCGCTAATAACATAGAGTATGATTTACTCGTGTGTTGCCAGTCAACTGATGTCCAATCATGAGAATAGTAATGGTACTCAAATGACATGCTTTTATATTGTGATAATAGTGAAGCACCCGCATACGCCATTAGCCCTGTGCCGTTGTGTGGTTTCGCTATAGTTAGAATAGGCCAGCATTGCTGTAACAGCAAATAGCTATGATTTAGTTGTATATCATCATATCTTTCCCCGTTATCTTCTCTTTCTTTTCCTACCCAATAGCCTCCCTGAATTGCCTGGCTAATTCCACGACCATTGGTTCGCCTAATTTCCAAGATGGGAGAAGTCACGTCCAAGTATGCTAAAGCATTTCTTTGTAAGCCGTGTTGCTCAGTTAAAAGAAACAAAGTGTACGTATCAGTTGGGCCTATTTCATATCTATCGCCTAATAGGTGTACCATAACCCCCAACGAAATATCGTAACGCGGCTGATCAACGTTTATAGTATCAGAATCATTTTGGGCTATAACCGGTATAATCGAAGTTAGTAATAATATGAGGGCTGTTAGTTGTTTCACGGCAACAGATATGTACAAATTAACGAAGAGTTTCTAACTCTTCTTTTATCTTTTTGTTTTCGGCTTGTAGCGCCTCCAATTCTTTAGTAAGTTCTTCTATCATTTTGTATATATCTAATTGATTTAATGCCATTTCTTCTACATTAAATGTAAGACCTTTTACGACATCGGAAACATTTAGCCCTCCGCTAATAATTTCTTTTTCGGAAGGCATTAATGGTAAGTGATGGTTAGCAACATAGTATTCTTTACGTTGATAGGGAGTCATTAATTTATGCGATTCTAAAAAAACGTAATCACAGAAATCGTCTTCATCAATAATTACTTCGCAAGCAGCAATTGTACCTGCCACATGCAACTTATGTTGAGGTTCGATAGTGCCAATACCAACATAACCACCATCACCTTTATCTATAAAGAAATCAATGTGTTCATTGTTTTGCGTACTTATGGGTAATAGTTGAGAATACCTGCATACTCCAATACCAAATCCATTAGGTGTACTAACAATATCAGCGAAACTTTGATCATTTCTACCATATCTAGTGCCACTAATGTTATCGTTTCCTGAGTAGTTATAGCGCGATATATACCTGGTGGGGCTTGTTACCGTAAACTTCCACACTTGCGGGTTAAGTGTCCCGATACCAACAAACCCACCCGTTGGGTTTATGATAGTATTTTCTATGGAGCCCTGCCCTTCATTCGCATTAATACGTAAAGCACCATTGTCGGTATAGATGAAATTTTGCACAAACGATACTCCATCAATAATACTTTCCAAACTACCTAAATACATTGAAGCTTCTCCCAGTTTTACAATCCCTGTAAAATGAGCATCACCAACAACATCAAGCGGATATTGCGGATTGTATGTCCCGATTCCAATATTAGTGCTTGGACAGACGAATATGGCTCCATCGTTAGACTTCCATTTACCTAAAGAATTATACGCTCCAACCGTTTTGAGTTTAATCTCCGTTTCTCCATTAAAAGCACAAGGAAT
>JAESTK010000039.1 GCA_016763645.1 Flavobacteriales bacterium | reverse complement strand
GGCCCCCTATGGGGGCTATCCCAAAGCCACCTTCTAAGAAGGTGTGATTTTTACTTTATCAAAAGCTTCTTGTTCTGATTTGTTTGTGTAACAATACACTGTTGCTACTAGCAGATGTGCTTGATGCGTCCAACCCGATCTAGGAAGTACAGCTTGCTCAAATTCACGCACCAAACGAGTTACCACGGTCAAATTCACATGCAAGACGGTTTCAATTTTCACATTTTATAGACATTAATTGTTATTATTAGAGGGTTCTATAACTTCCTCATTAAGATCGAAGCTTTTCTCTCCATGTATCATTGAATCTAAGCCTTTATATTCAAATGCTTCAGGTACTCTTGCTCCCCTCGTTATAAGCGAACAGATTTTAAACACAATA
The DNA here is from genome assembly GCA_016763645.1 of Flavobacteriales bacterium. GTDB lineage: Bacteria > Bacteroidota > Bacteroidia > Flavobacteriales_G > NORP312 > NORP312. The sequence goes on along the minus strand of JAESTK010000039.1, from coordinate 6,965 downwards.
AATGTGCCTAAGGCAGAATAAGAAATCGTAATTATTACAGCTTTCAATTGTACCATAAACTGTGCAGAATTACCATATAGTAGCCCCGCCCCTTTGTTAATTGCTGGATTTGCTAAAATACCAGTGAGCAAGGCTCCCAATATTCCTACTAAACCGTGAATACCAAAAGCATCTAAAGTGTCATCATAACCAAGCATTACCTTAAGCTTAACGGCCCCAAGATATCCAACAAGCCCGCCAAGTACCCCTAAACAAAGGGCTCCTGAGGCGTCAACATATCCGGCTGCAGGTGTAATCGCGACCAAACCAGAAACGACTCCACTAGCAGAACCTATCAATGTAGGTTTGTTCACGTCTATCGATTCTGTCACTATCCAGGCAACACCACCGGCACAAGCTGAAATACAAGTAACCAAAAATGCGTTTGCGGATATAAAGTTCGCAGCTAATTCACTTCCCGCATTAAAGCCGAACCATCCAAATAAAAGTAATGCCGATCCTAATACCGTAAGTTTTACAGAAGAAGGTCGAGAAGGATGTGAAGTAAATTCTTTTCTTTTACCTAACATATAAGACACAACTAATCCTGCAATACCTGCATTAATATGAATAACCGTACCTCCAGCGAAATCTAACTCACCATTGTTGCTAAGGAAGCCGCCTCCCCATACCCAATGGGCGATCGGACAGTAAATAAATAATGTCCACAGTAGAGCAAATACACACCACGTTGAAAACTTAACCCTTTCTATTATGGAGCCACTTACTATGGCCACTGCAATTGCAGCAAATGTTCCTTGAAAAGCAACAAATAAATATGTTGGGATTGTCCCTGTTAAATCATCTATGGCAATATTTTTTAACATCACATTGCTGAAATCCCCAAAATACAATCCATCACCACTAAAGGCAAAGCTGTATCCAGCTACTACCCACGCCAAAAATGCTATACAGAAACCGATATAGCTCATACCAATCGTGTTTAATACATTTTTGCTTTTAGTCAACCCACCGTAGAATAATGCTAAACCAGCAGGCGTCATTAAGACAACCAAAGCCGTTGCCATCAGCATCCATGCTGTGTCGCCATGGCTAAGTGTTTCAGCATTGTCTTGACACAATGAAATTAGTGGGGTCAATAAACATGACGCCAAAATGAGTTGCTTTTTCATTAAGATTAAATTGATGTGTTAAAATCAAGCGCTCAATTGAACGCTTGATTTTTTTAAGACTATTTGATAAATAGCAATTCTCTGTATTTAGGCAACTTCCAGTTGGAATCATCTACAAGAACTTCCAGCGAATCAGCATGCTCTCTGATAATGTCAAAAAATGGTTTAACTGAATCATTTAACATTTTTGCTTCATCACTAGTACTTGTGCATGAATGAAGTTTCTCTCCAGCACTATCCATTTGAGCTATACTTTCTCTAATAGCATGTGTGTGCGAGTGAATTTCTTCAATTTGGTTTTTAACATCCTTACAAGCCGTGTCCAATCCCATGTCTTGATATCCTTTAAACAAACCAATCAACTTCGATTGATAATCTATAGCCGCAGGAATAATGTGAGTAAGAGCAAGTTCTTTAACTAAACACGCTTCAGTAGAAATTTTATTCACGTAAATTTCTTGTAACACATCGTATCTAGCAACTAATTCTCTTCTGCTCAATACATTATTTCTCTCGAATAAAGATTTAGCTTGATCAGTAATCAAAGCGTCCAAAGCATAAGGAGTTGTTTTAACATTTGCTAATCCTCTTTTTTCTGCTTCTTTTTCCCACTCTTCAGAGTAACCATCTCCATTAAAAATAATATCCTTAGACTCGCGAATGTACCCTTGTAGAACTTCGGTAATTGCAGCAACTTTATCAGTTCCTTCAGCGATTTTAGCATCTACGCTTTTCTTGAAAAGAATTAATTGGTCAGCAACCATGGTATTCAATGTCATCATTGGTAAAGAACAATTTTGAGTTGAACCTGCAGCTCTAAATTCAAACCTGTTTCCAATGAAAGGGAATGGTGAAGTTCTGTTTCTATCAGTATTGTCAAGAATTGCAGAAGGTATTTTAGGAATATCTAATTCCAATTTAGGATTTCCTTCTGGTGCATTTGGATTTAATCCAGTTTTTTCGAATTCGTCCAACAATTTGGCCATCTCACTACCTGTAAATACAGAAATGATTGCAGGAGGCGCTTCATTAGCACCCAAACGATGATCGTTTCCTGGGCCAGTAATTGAAGCACGTAATACATCCGCATTCACGCTAATTGCTTTAATAATGTTTATGAAATAAGTGATAAATGGAAGATTGTTTCCTGGCTGATTTCCTGTTGAAAGTAAGTTAATACCTGTATCAGTAGCCATAGACCAATTGTTGTGCTTACCACTACCATTAAGTCCATGGAATGGTTTTTCGTGCATCAATATTCTAAGGTTATGCTTTCTAGCAACCTTGTGCATCAAATCCATTACAAGCATGTTGTGATCGTTAGCCACATTCAATTCCTCATACATTGGTGCAAATTCAAATTGACTTGGGGCAACTTCATTGTGTCTTGTTAAAACAGGAATTCCCAATTTTAATGATTCTTCCTCCAAATCATTCATGAAAAGTTGTACTCTTTCTGGAATAACACCGAAATAATGGTCATCTAACTCTTGCCCTTTAGCGGATTTACGGCCAAATAAAGTTCTTCCAGTAAGCATTAAGTCGGGACGAGCTTCAAATAATCCCGCATCGATAATAAAATACTCTTGCTCACATCCTAACGTTGGAATTACACTTTGTACTGTATCATCAAAATAATGGTATACATCTGTAGCTGCTTTACTTATAGCCTCTATAGATTTAAGCAATGGAGCTTTATATCCTAAACATTCTCCAGTATATGATATGAAAACTGCAGGAATGTAAAGTGTTTTTCCTGTTTCTACTTCCAAGATAAATGCAGGAGACGTTGGATCCCATACGGTATAACCACGCGCTGCATCAGTTGATCTTAATCCTCCAGAAGGAAAAGAAGACGCGTCTGGCTCTCTTTGTATTAATTCGGCAGCAGTTAAATTTTCAATTCCATTTGCATTTGAGGAAGGCTTATAAAAAGCATCGTGTTTCTCTGCTGTTCCTCCTGTTAATGGCTGAAACCAATGAGTATAATGAGTAGCACCCATATCCATTGCCCACTTCTTAATTCCCTTAGCAATTGTTTCAGCGGTTTCTATTTCAATTTTTTTGTTGTGTTTTTTAGCAGCAACTATTGCATAGTAAGCACCTTCAGTTAAGTACTCCTTCATCGTATTCATATCGAATACATTTTCACCGAAAATTTCGGATATTTTTCTTTTTGAAGATCTTTTTTGAGGCATTGAGCCACCGTTACTATGTTCTAATATTCCAGCTAATGCTTTGTGTCTAATTTCAGCCATTTTTATTAATGTTTAATTTAACGTAATTAATTTTCGAGGTGCGAAGTTCTTGATTACAACGCTATTATAAAAGATACCAAAGAGGTAAATATTTTATGTAATTACTTACTTGCATGAAGACCATAGGTATTAGATTTTTTATCCCGTGACTTCGTGAAATCGATTATAGAAAAGGAGACTAAAAAGAGTTTTTCCTTTTCAAAACAAAGCTTTTAAGTAAGTTGAGATATACCACTAAAGTAGTATTGAAATAACGACAAATGTTTTAGAAATTTGCGACACCAAATAAATAAATCATGCAGGAGCCTATATCAAATAAAAAAACTATTGTCATTTCTGATACTAATAAATGGAATCAGGAAGCAATAGAAACTGCATTAACTGATTACCATACTGTCTGTTATGACAAGATCAACTATTCGAAACTTCAGGGAAAATTAGTAGAACACGATGCTTTGTATTGTGTGATGACAATAAGCGATGACGAATTTCATTTTAATGAAATTCAAGACCTCCTGTTGCGAACAAAGAATACCTCATTTTTATTTTTAGTGGGCAACTTATCAAAAGCGAATATTTTACTGCTGGCACGCGGTCATAATGTAGGTCTTTACGATCACCAACTCGGTGGGCAAAAGGACATGGTCATATGTATGGAAAAGTTAATTCACTCCGATGAAAGTATTTTTTGTGATAATGTCAATCAAATAATTTTGGATTACCTTTTTAATAATACGGATACAACACTTAGCTTACCTTCTGTAAACGAAGTAGAAAAACAAATTATTAGGTGCCTTGGAGAAGGAATGTCTACGACCGACATTGCAAAGAATTTGAATCTAACTAATCGAAAAGTTACTATGATCAGATCAAACTTACTGGAAAGGTTTAAGTGTCTAAATTGCGTTCAATTGATGGCGCGCACAATAAAATTAAATCTGATATGAAATTCTACAGTAACATTGATTCTTCCATAATCAAAAAGTTTCTTGATTTTTTATATTCAAAAACATATTTGACCTTGGCCATTCTATTTGTTGTTGGACTGGCAATTGTACTTGTTCCTCTAGGACAATTATCTAAAAATATCGTTGAAATAAATGCGTTAGAAAGTGCTAAATTATATGCTGATGCAATTACTGAATTTCGTACTATTTACACTTCCGAAGTAATTGATAGAATAGCTGATTCTACATATGTTGGACACGATTATTTATCGGTAGACAATGGAATTCCATTACCAGCAACATTATCGATGTTGCTTGGGAAACGAATCGGTGACAATACGAATGGAGGTAGTACAAAACTGTATAGTCCCTATCCGTTTCCATGGAGAAAAGAGACTGGAGGCTTGCGTACAGACTTTCAGAAAAACGCATGGAACGCGTTTCAATTGGACAAAAAAAAGCCGTATTATGAATTCACTTCTGTTGATGGTATGCGTTTACTGAGGTATGCACAGGCTGATCTGCTTAGACCATCTTGTGTATCTTGCCACAATACTCATCCTCAAACGCCTAAAACTGGTTGGAAAGTAGGAGACGTTAGAGGCGTGCTTGAGGTGTCAATTCCGCTAGATAATATTTCTAAGGCAAGTAGCACAGGGGTTTCAACTACATTTTTATATTCGCTTTTAATGACAATTATGATTCTCACTATTCTTGGATTGGCAATCCGGAGATTAAAAACAGCTAACCTGAGAATAGAGGCCTATGCAGACAAACGAGAATTATCAGCTCAAGAAGTGTTGAATATCGTTGATGAAGAGAAGAGAAAAATTGCAACACATTTACACGATCACATTGGACAAATATTAACTTCTGCAAAATTGAATTTTGAAGAAGTTGCTACAAGAATAGAACGTAATAGTGGCAATGACAAACTAACGGAAAACTTGCACCAACTACTAAATGAAGCTTATGATGTAGTAAAGGAATTATCGTATAGTATTGTTCCAGACAAATTATTAAACCAAGGACTGCGCAAGGCAATCGAGGATTTTACAGCGAGGCTTGAAATTATTACACCGATTAAATTTCGCTTGTACTTTAAGACCGATGAAACGAAAATGGACACAGGAATCAAAGCATCCATTTTTGGAATAATTCAAGAAGCTACAAACAATATTATAAAGTACTCATTAGCGAAAAATGTTCTGATCCAGATAATTGACAGTGATACAGAAACGACCATTACTATTGAGGATGATGGAATAGGTTTCGAAATAGCAGACAGATTATTTTTGAATGAAAAAGGATTAGGATTAAGAAACATGAAAAGCAGGGCTGAATGGCTAAACGGCTTTTTTCAGGTCGAATCTGAGCTTAAGCGAGGAACTATCATTATCGTAGTAATTCCCCGTACAATCTAGATGTAGTTAAAACCCATTTTCTAAAGCATATCTTACCAATTCAGCTGTATTATTTAGTCCCAATTTATTAAGGATGTTTTTTCTATGAGTTTTCACTGTAAATAGACTTATGTGTAATAGTTGTGCTATTTCCGGTGATTGTTTCCCTTTAGTGACCAATTTTAAAACTTCTTCCTCTCTTTGCGTGATTGAAGGGATTACGGGTTTATTTGGTTGTTCAGAATCTTTTAAAAGCAGTTTCATTGTATTTTCACTGAGGTAACGCCCTTTTTCGTGAACACATATGATTGCATTAATTAGTTCCGATTTACCAGCATTCTTAAAAACATACCCGGATGCACCAATCTTTAGCATTTTACGAATGCTATTCAAGTCATCATACATCGATAAGGCCAATACTTTGGCATTCATGTCTAGCCTCATAATCTCTTCACAAATTTCATATCCACTATAATCGGGTATATTTATGTCCAGTAATACTAAATGCGGATTCTTTTCCTTTATTAACGATATAGCATCTAATCCCTTTGTAGTGTAACCTTTAACAAATATAGAATCTGTTGAATCAAAAAGACCTAACAACCCATCGATGACGATTTGATGGTCATCAACAATAACTATATCTATTCGTTTTTTATTGGTTATAAAATGCAATCTTTTTTTTTACTATAAATAAACGGTTAATAAATCAACGATTCAATTTTTCTATCCTTAGAAACATGTAGTTTTCTTACAAATGAGTATCCTACTAGCCTTAACCCATATACCAAGAACAATTACAATATAGGTTTCATACTTACTTATCATTTCAAACATTGCAATTACCGTATTAACGCTGAAAAAATTTAAATTGCCAGTGATTTTTTATTAGAAATGCAAATATATGAATCTTGAAGTGATAATATTTTTTTTCAACCTTCGTACAGGGCAAACGCATCTAAATTAATTATGCTAACAACTATCTAAATATCAGATAATTATATTGTTTTTGGCGATTAAATTTAGTATATTATATCTAATAATCAGATAGAGATACAATGAATAAAAATTTTTTTTGGTCTCAAAAAGAGTTAAAACGGATCAGTCCTAAAAGTTGGGGAGTAAAAAATAGTTTTCTTTGCCTGACGGACAATTTTCATGGAAAATTCAAAAGAATTATTGGAG
>JAESTK010000343.1 GCA_016763645.1 Flavobacteriales bacterium | reverse complement strand
CCCATTAAGATGAAACGTAAAATTTAGCCAAGATTCATCATTTTTACCATCAAAAGAAATAAAATTTGAGTGTGAGTCAGTCTTCGTTTCAATTGTGGATGCTACTGGAGTAATCTCTTTGTTTTTGACAAAAATAATTAATGCTGTTTTTGAATCTCTCCACGTGAAATAAGATAAGAGCTGACCAATTGCATCAAGAAATTCTTTCTCGCCATGCCATATCTTGCATTCAGCAACAAAGATGTTATTTTTTTTGAATGATAGTAAAATATCGGTTTTACCAATGTGATTAAAGGTTTCACCAGTAACTGATGCATCTAGATATGGTTGTAAAGTTACAAGAAGAGCATCTCTTAATTTTTCTTCATCATTATTTTTGTAAGAGTTAGGATATTTCTCAATCATCTTTCCTACATCATTAATAATATTCAAAATTTCATTATAGTCACCAATATCCAAAGTTGGTTCAGATGAGACAGATTCACTTTGAATTATAGGTTTTATTTTATTTCTTTTTTTAGGTAAAGGCATTGAATATGTTAATTGATCTGTTTCTTGTCCTTTAACAGGATATCCTAATGATTTAATTGTGTTTTTCCTTTTTGAAATAATCTCACGTCTTTGATTAAATATTTTTTGGATTGTTGATTTCAAATGATTATTGTAATTATCAATCTGATTTTCTTGATGTGCTAATTGTGTTTTCAAACACCTTAAAATTTCATCAGATTGTGATTTAATGTAAGATGGATCACTATCATTTAGATTCAATATCTCAAAACAAATGCATCTAACTTCAGTATAGACATCACAAGTCCACATTAAATGTGGATTTGGTTCACATCTCATTAACTGCTCAGAATGTTTACCTGAATATGGAACATGAAATGTAACTTCTTGTTTTTTATATGTTTTATATGGATCTGCAAAAGTTAATGATGAAAGTTTGTTTCCTGGAACATCCACTTCTTCTTCAGAAACAGAAATTTTAGTAAAATCAAGATTCATAGGTTCAATTGTATATTGATCAGAGAGAAATTCAACATATGTATCAGCATTGACATTTAACACATAATCATCATTTTCATTATCCATTTTTTCTTTAATTTTTTCATCATTACTTTGTAGAAAATCATCTACTCTTGTTTCACAAAAAATTTTCATATTTTCATATAATAAAATATGTTTAATTACTTTTGTCAAACCTATATTCAAAAATGTAATTTTGTTAAGAAATTTTATAAAAAGATCAAATTTGTATAACCAACCAAGATCTAGATCAGTTGTAATTTTAAGACTCATGAGTAGTAGAGAGGGTATTTCATACAATAAATGGAAATCAGAATTCAAAGGATTAGACGATGAAATTGATAATGCATTAACTATTTTTCTTCAAAATAGAACCTGTAAATGTAGAATTGATGAATGTAGGCATTTTAAAAATGAGCGAAAAGTAGTTTTTGGAGATAGAATAGATGAATTATACAATAAGAGATTAATTATCGGATTATCTACAGTTACAAAAGTAATTAATCAAAACTAGACTTTTTCTTTGATAATTTCTTCTAATTGCTCTTTAGAGTATTTTTCAGCGATTTTAGCAAATTCTTCATTTAATTTAAGAATGTCATGTATGGAGATAGGCACAGAAGATCGTTTTACTTTAAGATACTGATTTGCAGATGTATGTAGATTCTTTTTGGTAACAACGCAGGTGAGTCCACTAGAATATGTAAGAGGTTTAAAATGAAAAATATTTAATGCTTTTAGTTCAATTACCGGGATATTTGGATTTCCAAATCGTGTAATGAAAGAATAAGTATCAAATCCATGAATATGATAAATCAAAGAACTCACTATTCCACCAAAAGATTTTTTGATTGAAGATACTAATCTAATTATCTGATCATCACCCCTACTAGAAATATACTGTAAATTTAATTTATTATCTTCATTAGTTGCTCTAGGTTCACGACCAAGAAAACCAATTATTTCAACCCCTCTACTCATAGCACTTGAATAAAGTGATTTGAAAGTTGAATGATCAAGGTTTTCATCTAAAACAGGAATTAATCTACGTTCTTTTGGAACAAGTTTGATATATTCTCTAAAATTATCTAATGCATTTCTAATAGTTTTAAAAAATACTTTAATTAATTTAAAACCACATTCTTTCTGAAATTCAATTAAAGAAATATTTTTGTCTTTAGGGATACTCATTGATTTTGCACCATTAATTACTAAAGTACATAATTTGTTTGGATTTTGTTTGATTATTTCAGAGATTTTTTCTTGTCTTCTTTTTCTATATTCTTTATCAGAGAAGATTTGTTTAGGATGTCTTTCTACAATTTCTAAAAAATTTGTTTTGAAATCAAACTTTGCATCATGCAAAAACTTTGCATGATTAAGATTTGTAGAAGTAATAGCTTGGTTGGGAAAACTACCTTTGATGCCCATAATATCAAAAGTTCCATAACGAATACCATTTTTTTGTTTAACTAAAACTGACATTTTATTTTCCTCCTAAACTTTTTAGTAGAAATGCACCAACAAGTAAACTTCCAAGAATAATTCCACCTTTTGCCCATTTTTCTGGAATGTTTGTTTTTTCTTCAGTATATTTTGCCAAATGATCAAGTGTGCCATTTGGAAAATTTAGTGCATTATACTCATCGTAATGAATTTCTCCCCAATCAGAATCTGGAGGGAATATAGCATGACGATTTCCATATTGGGGTTTTTCACGAAATTCTTCCATGCCGTCAGATCTAATGATGCTAGTTTCTGCCCAGTGCGATGTCATTACTTCATGCCTGTGTATCATTACAATTTGGAGTTATTATAAATTGATATATATATATGTGTTTTACATATAGACATATTGTGAGAAGTAGGATGGAGATCGATCAATATGATGGAGCTAAATGGTAAAGAATCCAAAATGTTATTAAGAAATATGAAATCTTGGAAAGATGAAAGTAAATGAGCCAAACTGCACAAAAAATTCTTGCAGGGAGAAGAATCGCAATCCCTCGAGAAATGTTTGAGAAATCATCGTTGGAAGATGGAGGAATTGTTTTGATTGAACAAAGCGAAGATGGAAAAATTACCATTATTCCTGCAGAAGTTAAAGCAAGAGTTCCAGCATAATTTTCTCTTTTTTATTTTATACATATTTTAAAATTCTTAATTTTTTAGGAAAGATGGAAAAATTACGTATCTTT
>JAESTK010000038.1 GCA_016763645.1 Flavobacteriales bacterium | reverse complement strand
TCATTAAAAAATTTTACTGTTCCTTTTTTCATTGTAATAAAATATAAATAATAATAATTTGACGCAAAAGTAGTATTATTTAGTTAGTTACAGCTGTTTTTGTCTTTTAATATACATATCGCACAACTATTGTTTATCGAAGAACTGCCACAAACTGTCTATAGGTAAAGGCGCTTGTATAGAAATATTTTTTTGTTGTATGGGATGCATAAACTCTATTTTTTTGGCGTGTAAACAAATTGAAGCATCTTTATTGCTGCGTTTTGCCCCATATTTTAAGTCTCCTTTAATGATATTACCCATTTCGGAAAGCTGAACCCTAATTTGATGATGTCGCCCAGTTTTAGGCTTAATTTCGAGTAGGTGATAATTGTCCGATGATGATAACAGCGTATAGTCAAGCTCTGATTTTTTGTAACCCTCTTTTTCTACTTCTGAAGCGTAAGATTTATTTTGCTTTTGATTCTTCTTAAGGTAATGAATCAAAGTATTATGAGAGTTCTTAGGCTTTTGCTCTACAATTGCCCAATATGTTTTTTGAACAGTTTTGACTTTAAACATCTCGTTTAATCGAGACAAAGCCTTACTCGTTTTTGCAAAAATAATAACTCCGCTTACAGGCCTATCAATTCTATGAACTACACCAACAAATACATTTCCTGGCTTGTTGTATTTGATTCTTATGTATTCCTTGACTTTCTCACTAAGCGGAGTATCACCCGTTTTGTCTCCTTGAACTATGTCAGAAGCTTTTTTGTTGACTGCAATGATGTGGTTATCTTCGTAAAGAATTTCAAGAGGCATTGTGCAGGCTGTGGTTAATTAGTATTGCTCACTTTTGTTAGGAAAATCTGTTGACTTAACGTCAACTATATATCCCTTAACTGCTCCCGTAATTTCCTCAAATAAGTTGTGGTATCTTCTTAAAAAACGAGGGTTAAACTCGTTGGTCATGCCTAGCAGGTCGTGTAATACAAGTACTTGACCATCAACACCCCCGCCTGCACCTATGCCGATAATTGGTATACTTACTTCTTTAGCTACTTTTTCAGCAAGAGTTGCCGGAATTTTTTCCAAGACAATAGCAAAACAACCTGTTTTTTCTAATAATTTAGCATCTTCTATTAACCTAGTCGCCTCTTCGTCTTCTTTCGCTCGCACAACATACGTTCCAAATTTATAAATAGATTGTGGCGTAAGTCCTAAATGTCCCATTACAGGAATTCCAGCCGAAAGAATTCGCTCAACTGATTCTCGAATTTCTTTGCCTCCTTCTAACTTGACTGAATGCGCTCCAGATTCCTTCATTATTCTAATGGCAGACGAAAGAGCCTCTTTAGAATTACCTTGATAGGTTCCAAACGGCAAATCTACAACGACCAAAGACCGATTAACACCACGCACGACAGACGATGCATGATAAATCATGTGTTCCAAAGTTATTGGAAGAGTAGTTTCATACCCTGCCATAACATTAGATGCCGAATCACCAACAAGAATAATATCGATACCCGCACCATCAACAATTTTTGCCATGGTATAATCGTATGCTGTAAGCATAGAAATTTTTTCACCCTTTAACTTCATTTCCTGAAGAACATGAGTGGTTACTTTTTTTACCTCTACTTTATGAACTGACATTTACCTTTTATTTTTGAAGTTCAACACTTATCCAATACTAACAGCCATTAATAAAATAGCATAAAACTGAATAGATGATTAATTATCTTTGTTTAGATTCCAATAATCAAAATCATTGCAAAAATAATCAAGATTGAGAGTAAGATATAATAGTTACTTTTGGCTCTCTTTTAAAAGAAAAAGCATGAATAAAAAGTTTGCGACATTAATTTCAGTATTTGCAATAGCAATCTTTGCATTTGCTTTAAGCTCGTGTGATAAGGACATGAACGTAAATGCAGAATGGAAAGATATTACAACCGTTTTTGGACTGTTAGACCAAAATGCTGACACCCATTACGTGAAAATAAATAAAGCATTTTTGGGCGAGGCCGATGCATATGACATGGCTCAGGTTAGAGATTCTTCAGAATACGAAAACCTTACAGCATATATTGAAGAGTGGAAAGATGACGAAAAACAAAATACCTATATTTTACAAGAAATAGAAATTACAAATAAAAAAGAAGGTGTTTTTTATGCTCCAAATCAAACGGTATACTATTTTGCTAAATCTAGGCTAGATTCCTTAGCTACATACAAACTGATAATAATTGTTGGTGAAGGGACCGCTAGGGAAAAAACGGTAACATCTGAAACAGAAATTATTGATGGCTTCATTTTTGGCACTAGTTACCGAAATTGGACAGCCAAGGGCGCTGCAAGATTATCAATCGAATTTGCTGGAACGAGTGAAATAAACGACCAAAGTTTCAAAATAACTACTACTAAAGATGCTAAACGCTATGAAGTGTACGGAATATTCAATTATGAAGATGTTATCGCTAACGGAGATGGAAGCACAACTATTCGCCCTATGAGTTTTGAAATAAAACTTGCCGAAAAAACTGCTGGAAATGCAAATGGAGAGGAAGAAATCAACTTTACTATATCTGGAGAACAATTCTTTAGCGAAGTAGGCAAAAATGTCCCTATCGTTGTTGAAGGGGCTGAAGAAACTATTGTAAAAAGGATTGTCGAAAATGGAAGTTTTCAAATACGAATTGCTGTGGCAGGTGATGACCTCAATACTTATATGGAAGTAAATGAACCCACGACAGGAATTGTACAGCAGAAGAAAGAGTTTACTAACATAACAAACGGAATAGGAGTATTCTCATGCAGAACATCAACTTTAGGTTCGTTGAGGTTGGGCGAAGAAACAATACGAGAGATCATGTCTGGGAGACTTACATCTGAACTTGCTGATGATGGAATTGGCTACACCTCAGGTAGGAGATTCTGCAATAACGATGTTACAAGTAATAGTTGCGAATCTTGCAATGCTGCCAGTATTTGTTTCGGAGGAAATTAAAAACACCTAGTTTCAGTCAGTTCGTCAGTTATTTTTTTGCTTGTGTCAGTCTAATTCTGACATTATTTCCTAATAAAATTCCTTTGAGTGCGTGGTATAGTAGTTGACTACACCATTATCGAGATTATTTGTCAAAAAAATAAAATACATAGATATGAGTAAGATTATAGGAATCGATTTGGGAACAACCAATTCTTGCGTTTCAGTGATGGAAGGCAACGAGCCAGTTGTAATTCCAAACAGCGAAGGAAAAAGAACTACGCCATCAATAGTAGCATTTGTTGAAGGTGGCGAAAGAAAAATTGGCGACCCAGCAAAACGCCAGGCAATTACAAATCCAACCAAAACCATTAGTTCTATAAAAAGATTTATGGGTAACTCGTTCGATGAGTGCTTAAAAGAAATTAAGCGAATGCCTTACACAGTTGAAAAAGGAGATAATAACACACCCAGAGTTAAAATTGACGATAGGCTGTATACACCCCAAGAAATTTCAGCAATGATTCTTCAAAAAATGAAGAAAACTGCCGAAGATTATTTAGGTACAGACGTAACTGAGGCTGTGATTACAGTTCCAGCATATTTTAACGATTCTCAGCGTCAAGCAACTAAGGAGGCTGGAGAAATTGCAGGATTAAAGGTTAGAAGAATCATTAACGAACCGACTGCTGCATCTTTAGCTTATGGCTTAGACAAGTCAGGTAAAGACATGAAAATTGTTGTTTTCGATTGCGGTGGAGGAACACATGATGTTTCCATCCTTGAATTAGGCGATGGAGTCTTCGAAGTGTTAGCGACAGATGGTGATACTCACCTTGGTGGTGACGATTTCGATCACATCATTATCGATTGGTTAGTTGAAGAATTTAAAAGCGAAAATGGAGGTTTAGGTTTATCTAAAGACCCAATGGCACTTCAACGCTTAAAAGAAGGAGCTGAAAAGGCTAAAATTGAGTTGTCAAGCACCACAAGTACCGAAATTAACTTGCCTTATATCATGCCAGTTGATGGTGTGCCAAAACACTTGGTTCGTAGCTTGTCCAGAGCTAAATTCGAGCAATTAGCAGACAATTTAATCAAAAGAACGATCGACCCTTGCAAATCAGCAATGAAAAATGCAGGGTTGAGTAATAGCGATATTGATGAAATAGTATTAGTCGGTGGTTCAACTAGAATTCCTGCGATACAAGAAGCGGTAAAAGCATTTTTTGGCAAAGAGCCTTCAAAAGGAGTTAATCCAGATGAGGTTGTTGCAATTGGTGCCGCTATTCAAGGAGGTGTGTTAACTGGAGAAGTAAAAGATGTACTTCTTTTAGATGTTACTCCACTTTCACTTGGTATTGAGACAATGGGAGGTGTTATGACTAAGTTGATTGATGCAAATACAACCATTCCAACTAAAAAGTCGGAAACGTTTTCTACTGCGTCAGAAAATCAGCCATCGGTTGAAATTCACTGTGTTCAAGGAGAACGTCCTATGGCAAAAGACAACAGAACAATTGGTAGATTCCATTTAGATGGAATTCCTCCAGCGCCAAGAGGTGTGCCTCAAATTGAAGTAACCTTCGATATTGATGCAAATGGTCTTATACAAGTATCTGCAAAAGATAAAGCAACTGGCAAGGAGCAAAACATAAGAATTGAAGCTTCTTCTGGTCTATCTGATGATGAAATTGCTAAAATGAAACAAGAAGCAGAGGCTAATGCTGATGCAGATAACAAAGCGAAAGAAGAAATCGAAAAAATTAACAAAGCAGATGGTTTGATTTTCCAAACGGAAAAGCAACTAAAGGAGTTTGGAGATAAGATTCCTGCAGAGAAAAAGGAGCCAATCGATACAGCTTTAGCTGAGTTGAAAAAAGCTCATGAAGCAAAAGACATCACTGCAATTGACACAACAATGGCTAAATTAGAAGAAGTTTTTCAAGCAGCTAGTCAAGAAATGTATGCAGCACAGCAGGAAGCTGGTGGTGCTGATGCCGGTGCACCTCAAGGTGATGCTGAAACATCTGGAGAAGATGAAGTTACCGATGTAGATTTCGAAGAAGTTACCGAAGAGGATGCTGCTAAGGAGGAAGTTGTTGAGGAAGATGAGAAAAAGTAAGTTTCTTTTAAAATAAGATCACTAAAGCCCCGATGGAAACATTGGGGGTTTTTTATATCGAAACTATCCTATAACGTTTGGAAAACGAAAAATACATTCTGGTAATTGGAGATAGTTTTCTACCTTTCATGCCTCAACGTAAACCCTATGAAAAACCCAACCACGCTCCTTTTCACTTTTACCTTTAGCCTTTTCGCTTTTACCTCATTTTCTCAACAAAAGAAAGACAAAGCTAACTACGAGGAATACACTAACGAATTCTACCAAGAAATTAAACAAGGTATCTCAGATTTTGATAACAAAGACAAGAAGCCATCCAAGGTTTTAAAATGGATTATTCTAATTACGATGTTCCGAAAAGCAAAGATGAATTTACCACCGCTTGGTGTAACGATCCTATTTCGCAAGGAAGCACAGGTACGTGTTGGTGCTTTTCGACTTCAAGTTATTTTGAGTCAGAAGTTTTTAGACTTTCTCAAAAGCAAGTAAAACTCTCTGAACTCTACACCGTGTATTGGGAATACATCGAAAAAGCAAAGTATTTCATTCAAACCAGAGGCTCTTCCGAATTCCCTGAAGGTTCGGAAACTAATGCTGTAACACGAATGATGAAAAAATATGGTGCAATGCCTTGGGATGCATATAACGGATTGGAAGAAGGTCAGGTATTTCATGACCACTCCAAATTATTTGATGAAATGACCGCTTATTTAGCCACAGTAAAACGTGATAATAACTGGAATGAAGAAGTTACAATTGGCACGATAAAGTCAATATTAAATCACCACATTGGCACTCCTCCTACCTCCTTTAAAGTCGAAGGAAAAGAAATGACGCCTTTGCAATATCTTTCTGACGAACTAAAACTCGACATGGACAATTATGTGAACTTTATGTCCTTATTAGAAGCTCCATTCTACACCAAGGCAGAATACGATGTGCCTGACAACTGGTGGAATAGTGCCGATTACAACAACGTTCCGTTATCCGATTTTATCGAAATCCTTAAAACATCAGTTAAACAGGGATACTCTATCGCTATTGGTGGCGATGTTTC
Source organism: Flavobacteriales bacterium (assembly GCA_016763645.1). Classification (GTDB taxonomy): domain Bacteria; phylum Bacteroidota; class Bacteroidia; order Flavobacteriales_G; family NORP312; genus NORP312. Next base: position 4,306 of record JAESTK010000038.1, on the reverse strand, counting down.
TGAAACGGGCTACAGCGCCTCAAACGATGTTGCGATGATTCCTACTTACGATATTCCTTCTGAGTATATTAACGATGAAGCGCGACAAATGCGTTTTACAAACGGCTCAACTACAGATGACCACGCCATTCATTTAATCGGCTACAAAGAAACGAAAGACGATTTTTGGTTCTTAATTAAAGACTCTGGTAGCGGAGCTAGAAATGGGAAAAATGAAGGATATTACTTTTACCACGAAGACTTTGTGAAGTTGAAAACGATGAACTTCACTATCCACAAGGATGCTGTCAAAACAATATTGGGAAAGATAAATTAATCTCTACTTTATCACCTTCTTAATTATTCTTAATTTATGAGAATAGTCCTTGATGTCAGCATTATAAATGCCTTGATGGTCTAGTCTATCTATCCGAACTTTACCTGAAGCATGAATAATGTGGCTATCTCTTAAAATGATTCCCACATGCGTTATCTCTCCATCGTTATTGTCAAAAAAAGCAAGATCGCCTTCTTCAGCTTCTTCAATAAAACTAAGCGTTGCACCCAGTTCTGCTTGCTGAGAAGCATCTCTAGGCAACTGAATTCCACATAAGCGATACACTATTTGTACTAACCCCGAACAATCAATACCGAAGGGAGTTTTACCTCCCCATAAATATGGACTGTTTAAATACATATTCGCGTAATCGACAATTTTAGCACGGTCCAACTTTTTTGGGCGCAATGCCGATCCGATGTACACAAAGTCATCATCGGCAATGGAAAACTGATTATTTCGTTTCATCATCGGCAACGAACAACCCAAAACTATTGGAGTAATTTCTTTTGTTCCTAGATTCTGAACTGGCTGAGACAAATCTCCGCAGTAGGCTTTCGTAGAATTTTCCTCTATTTTCTTATACTCTTCTCCAGAAATTTCGAATGTTTGATTTCTATCTATCCAGCATTCGTATTTATCGTAAGCCGAACGAATCCTGCACCATTTGGTACGCTCATCAATAATTTTGTAATGCTCCCCAAAAAGTACCTGCGTAACCATTTCACTTTGGTCGGCAGGTTCCAATCTTCCTGGCACAATACTTAATTTACTTACTCCGTATTTCATTTTTCGAGGCTAAAGTTTCAAGTAAAAAGATAAAAGTAAGAACATTATCAACTTTTACTTTTCACTTTTACCTAATTAATATTTTCAATTACCATTGCAGAAGCTCCACCGCCACCATTGCAGATACCAGCACCACCATACTTGCCACCGTTTTGTTTTAAAACGTTAATAAGCGTAACGATAATTCGAGAACCTGAATTTCCTAGCGGATGACCTAAAGAAACTGCTCCTCCGTTAACGTCAACCTTCGAAGAATCTAACCCTAGCTCTTTTATGTTTACTAGCCCTACAACTGAAAATGCTTGATTCAACTCCCAGTAGTCAATATCAGAAGTTTGCAACCCTGCACTTTTCAACGCAACTGGTACTGCCTTAGAAGGTGCTGTTGTAAACCATTCTGGTTCGTGTGCAGCATCGCCATATCCTACAATTTTAGCAATAGGCTTAATACCTAATTCATCTGCTTTTTCTTTACTCATCAAAACCAATGCGGATGCGCCATCGTTTAAAGTTGAGGCATTAGCCGCAGTTACAGTCCCTTCTTTTTTAAACACAGGTCGTAACGTAGGAATTTTTTCCATTTTCACGTTTTTGTACTCTTCATCTTCTGAAACAATGACATCATCTCCCCTTCTTTGCGGAACGGCAACTGGCACAATCTCATCGTTAAACTTTCCATCTGCCCATGCGGCAGAAGCCCTTTCGTAAGACGTAATAGCGAAACTATCTTGTTCTTCTCTAGTAATACCTCTTTCGTCTGCACACTTCTCAGCACAAACACCCATATGCACAGCATTATACACATCTGTAAGCCCGTCTTTAACTAAGCCATCAACCATCTTAGTATCACCTAATTTCATAGCCGTACGTGCATTGTAATAGTGTGGCACTTGCGACATGTTTTCCATCCCTCCGGCAATTACAATATCATTATCGCCAGCTTTAATTGTTTGAGCTGCAATCGACAATGCTTTCATTCCTGATGCACAAACTTTGTTTATTGTAGTACATGGCACATCATTACTCAATCCTGCAAAAATAGCCGCCTGACGAGCAGGTGCTTGTCCTAAATTTGCTTGTAACACATTTCCCATAAAAACTTCGTCAACCGAATCTACATCAATTCCCGCTTTTTCAATTGCTCCTTTAATTGCTACTGCTCCTAATTTTGTTGCAGAAACAGTTGATAATGCTCCTCCGAAACTTCCTATCGGAGTTCTCACTGCAGCTACTATATATACTTCTTTACTCATATTTATGATACTATTTTACTGATTAAATAAGGTTAGCGAAAGTAGTGATATTTACTGTTTTGAACAAGTCGAAAACGGGTAAAAGCGGAAAGCTAAAAGGCTAAAGCCACAAAACCACACCTTACTTTCATCTTTTATCCCATTTAAACTACTTTAGCTTCCGAAAATGAGCAACCTCCTGTCAACTATTCGCCACAACCAAAACAACATATTTAAGTTCGTTTTAATTGGGGTAAGCATTGCTGCAATAAGTTTTATTCTTCCACGTGCGGGAAGTTTTAAGTACGAATACCCCGCAGGGAAACCTTGGCTAAGTGAAGATTTAAATGCTCCATTCGATTTTCCGATTTACAAAAACGAAGCAGAGGTTAGCAAAGAAGAGTCCGAAATAAGACAAGATTCAAAGCTTTATTTTAAAGTCAACTCAGGTTTAGCAGAACAAAAAATAAAACAATTTAATGATGACTTTGACGAAAGTTGGGAAAACTCTAAATTAGCAAAACAAGACATTTCCTTCTCCGCTAAACGCCTACTTAAAAGATTAAAAGGAAAAGAACATGTTTTATCATACAAGTCAGATTTTCAGGAATATGGAGAAAGTTTATTAAATGAAATATACAATAAAGGAATTATTAAAATTGACGACAAAATTGAGAAAGAAGAAGACCACTTCGAAATCGTAATTCTCGAAAAAAACATCAGTAAAGACAAAACGATTGGCGAGTTTTTTACCATAAAAAAAGCATACGAATTCGTTGACAGCGAATTAGGCGAGGTAAGCGATAATGTTAAAAATGTCCTGATGCCGCTCCTCGAAAACGCACTCGTGCAAAATGTTATTTACGACCCCAATTTAACTAAAAAGATACTAGATGATGCTCTAACAAATGTATCTCTTACTCAAGGAAAAGTAAAAAGTGGGGAAAACATAATTAGGCGTGGCGATATTGTTACTGACGACAAAAAAGAGATTTTAGATTCCTACAAACAAGAATATTTAGATCAACTAGGCAAATCAGGTAATAGCAATTATGTACTTGCAGGGCAGGTTCTACTGGTTTCCATCATGATAATGATTCTTGTTGGATTCTTGTATTTTTTCAGAAGCGAAGTGTATGTAGAAAATGACAAAATTGCCTTTATTCTATTCATTGTAACAGCTATGGTTTATCTCGCATCTTCTTCAGTAGCGTTTGAGAAAATCACTATTTACATTCTCCCTTTCTGCATTCTACCAATATTGATGCGCACTTTTTTCGATGTCCGTTTGGCGATTTTCACGCACATTATCACCATTATGCTTATTGGCTTTATGGCGCCAAACAGTTTTGAGTTCATATTCTTACAAATGGTCGCAGGAATTACCTCAATTTATTTCATTGTAAACATCAAGAAACGATCTCAGATTTTCTTTACTTCAGTTATTATATTTCTGTCGTACACCATTACGTATCTTGGTTTTAACACCACCCAAGAGGGGGACCCTACCGCTATAGAATACGAGAAAATCGCTTGGTTTGGGGTGAGCGCTTTGATAACTCTTTCAACCTATCCGCTGATGTACGTGTTCGAAAAAACGTTCAATTTTATTACTGATGTTACTTTAATGGAGCTTGCCGATACCAACTCTCCTTTACTCAGAAAACTGGCTGAAGAAGCTCCTGGAACGTTTCAGCATTCGCTACAAGTTGCGAATTTAGCGGAGGAAGCGACACACAAGGTTGGAGGAAACCCATTACTAATTAGAACTGCGGCATTGTATCATGATATTGGAAAAATACGAAACCCTGCTTTTTTTATCGAAAACCAATCTGGAGTTAACCCACACGATGAGCTGAACAACCCAATAAGGAGTTCTCAAATAATAGTGAACCATGTGCTCGATGGAATTGAAATGGCTAAAAAACATAGGTTACCCAAAGAAATAATTGATTTTATAAGAACACAT
>JAESTK010000342.1 GCA_016763645.1 Flavobacteriales bacterium | reverse complement strand
TATTGGAGTTATTTTGTCAAACTTTTACCGTCTTTTTCGACTTCGTCGAAAAAGAAATGGAAAAAAGTTTACTTAGGTTTTAGGAAATAGGTATTGATTTTTGTAACCATGGGACTTTGTGCTCCCTGTTTAATACCTTTTAATTCTATTTCTTCGAGAGTGCATGTATATTTTAGGTTATCTGAAATACCTTTTACATGTTCAAAAGTAGAAGATGATATATGAACTTGTCCTATTTTACCAGACTGTTCGAGTCTAGACGCAAAATTAACTGTTTTGCCATATATATCTAACACTGGGTGATCTTCATTAACAATACCTATTGATACATCTCCAGAACATAATCCGAATCTCATATTAACAGGAACCGTTGAATGGGTTGTGTTATATTCTTTTAATCTTTTAATAACATCTAGACATAATTCTACGGCTAGGTTCGCGTGATCCTTATCACCATTTACACCTATTACTATTAGAACCGCATCACCAATTTCTTTAATTTGTTGAATACTAGGATAATTGTCATATATTCTATTTAAGCTAGCTATACTTTTATTGAAAATTGCAAATATATCTTTTAATTTAGTTAAGAGTTGTATAGGTTCCATACTATTCGACATCATAGTAAATCCTTCTACATCGGCAAGCATAACTGTTGCGGAAGTAACTGTGTCTCCTATAACAGGTTTATTGAATCGTTCTTCTAAACTCATATTATATCTATTGAGTACCTCATTCATGTATTTTGAAGATAGTAACTTTTCGAGTATAATACTCATCTGAGATGTATCTTCTGTTATCATAGCAATAAAATATCCTTCATTTCTATTTTCTGGATGGGCTGGTTTAGTAGGATCCATTTCTTTAGTTAGAACTCTACTTATTGTCATGGTAATTTTTAGGTCATGACCATAGAAATGTTTAGCTGTTACATTTTTATTAATAGGTGGAAAATCTGCTTTTTGTAATGCTACCGACATCATTCCTGGATGTGTTTCGGCTGTGTTACGGTTCATAAGATCATCTAGAGATTTACCAATAATACGATCGGGCGGAAAACCGAATAATTTGTGCGCCGCATTATTATATGTTTGAACAGTAAAACTTTCATCTATTGCAATAATAGGACGAGAAGCCTCAATTATACTAGTGGTGTACTGGTCAATCGCATCAAAAACATTTTGCTTTCCATTTGCGAATATTCTTATAGCATTAACTCCATAACTCATCATAATTGTGCCTCCCAATATAAATACTACTATAGCCGTTAGTTCAATAATAATAGCTATTTTAGTTTTTTTAACCTGTGCTAATCCACTTGCAACATCTATCTCAATCTCTTTCTGCATGTCTTCTTCTACTAATCTCATTAAATCTATGATACCCGACGAGACGGTAAACCAATGATCTGCCGTTATATTTTTTATAGCACTTGTATCATTATAATGAAGATAATTTCTTAGTTTATCCCGTTCAGTAACGGCAATACCTTTAACATGATCGTCGAAGAATTCAATAGAGTGAGGAGTAGTTGTCATTTTATACAGACTAGTATAAGATTCTTCTAACTTAGAATAACCTTCAAAATTAGATATTTGATAAATGTTGATATGATTTGCGGCATACATTTGGGCTCCATACGTTCGTTCCAAACCGGCATCCTCTTTTGCTTTTACCAAATATAGCACTGCTTCTATTTCATTATCTAGCATAGAACGCTCAAAAAAGTTCCAGGCATACAAACCTACTTGTATAAAATCAGCATGCATTAAATTGTACCAGTACATAATATTGATAGTAATATTTTTAGTCATTACTTGATTACGGATACCACCTATATCCTCTAACTGTGCTATGACCTTTTTATATTCATGGTGTTCTTTTATAAAGATAGAAATATGATCTGTTTGATGATCAAGAGTATCATGTATGTACTCCATAAATTTTTCTATTCTTCGATCGGTGTTACTGTATTGAAATAGTACATCAATTTTTGATTTGGCGGAATCAGTCGACAAATATATGCTGATATGTCCTTGTTCAAGTTGAGTTTCATGTAGTAAATTTGCTATTTGATGGGTAAATTGCGTAATGACGTGTTCATCATGTAGTTTATCAACAATTTTATTAGAAGTTTCATATTTCTCTACTAGTAGCACAATTAACAAGATAGCTACTATTAGAAAGGGAAAAATCGTCTTTACACATAGTTTTATAAACATCATAAAATCAACTTCATGAAATTTTTCTTTAACATATCCAGACATTGAAGTAGTTACTGTTTTATATGATTTTCCTGTTTTACCTGATATTTTAGATTTCGTGTCATCTGGTAGCGGTAGGGTAACACCATTACCCCCAAATGAATTTTTTTTCTCATTTAATTTAATACTGGAGTTTGGTCTTTTAGTTGATTTGACTGAACCAGAACTATTAGAACGATTATTATTTAATACTTCTTCATACTCTTCATCGAGATATTCCAATTTGTCGGGGTGATATTTATCATTGTGTTCTGATAAATGTTTAGCAGATAAAAATGCAGAAGGCTGTAATGAAACTGCATTTATAGGTAATACTTGCGATTTACTAAATGATCTGGATATACTGTCATCAACAGTAGATTTGACAGTTATAGTGTGATCCATCTTAGGGCATAATATAATTATTACATTTTCTTATCATCAAGGGTTTCTCAAATTCAATCTTTTTTCACTCACTTCATATGGAATCTCGGGAATATAAAAATAACTGTGCTATCTAAACAAACTTGTCTACGTTTTCACTTAGTTAACCAAAGTAAAATATGACACATATGTACAAATATCACCAAAATCACAAACAGTTGTAGGAGGAATGGCGAGCAAAGTGTACGGCAACTGCAATAACCATCATGTTCTTCCAATATACGTATATAAGTTTTAATATTTTGCATTTCTGGTTACGACAATTACATTCAAATATTATGGTTTACATGAACTATCCTTTAGTAGCCGAAAAAATTATGAAAAATTATAGAAAATTGATATAGATAAGAAATGGAAAAAATGCGTCATAGGCTACTAAAGGATATAAAATTCCACATATATCACAGTTAGTTGTTATGACATTGTTTACATACATATGACTTTCTTTGCATCCTTTTTACAATACTTTGGATGCTGATATTTATTACATAATCCTCCGCAACCTTTTTCTCTCTCTTGAAATAAACTTATCCTATTTTCCACTTTGTTATCTATTAATAGGCTCGAGGCATTTTCTGAGTAAGTTGCAAACAAATAGAGTAAAGTTTACAAAGATTTTACATACTCTTAAATCCCGAT
>JAESTK010000037.1 GCA_016763645.1 Flavobacteriales bacterium | reverse complement strand
TAATTCAAAGAAAATATTATTCATTTTTATTGTTTGACCAACCTCAACGGGAGCTATTCCAAGATGCTGAACCATTTCTGCATCGTCCTCTATTTCTTGCAAATCAAGTGTCTCACTAATGGAAAAATAACCCTCCTTTTCAGCCGTTATGCTATAGGTCTTACCCGAAGGAAGATCTATTTCATAACTGCCTTCGGTTTTTGTATAGGTGCTATCAATACGTTTATTCGTTTCTAAGTCGGTAAAAACAATTTCAGCTGCGATCGGTTCGTTCGTTTTCTGGTTAATGACAATTCCGGTTACATGAACTGTTTTTTCCAGTAAGATTACTTCCTGAACAGAGGTTAACAATTCAATATCACTGGTCTTAATCGAATAAATATCACCCATAGCTTGGGGATTATCCCCTGAAACAAAATAGGCCACTTCTTCTGATGAATCTAAAACGAAATACCCATCAAAACCTACAGTGTTCACTTCTTTTATCGGTACAGGCTTGCTCCATAAATCCCAACGGATAGTATCCAATCTTGTACTCATGAAAATATCTGCATCTCCTTGTCCTCCGTGTCCGTTGGACGCAAAAAACAACTTTTTTCCATCTTTAGAAAGGTACGGAGAAGTTTCAAAACCTGTTGTATTTATTGAATCGGACAACAATTGAAGGGCACTCCAAGATCCATTTACTTTTTCGCTAAAAAACAAATCTTCCTGATTTTTGGTGTCCAGCATCGTTGACAGGATAATAAAATCAAGTGCAGGAGAAGCGTAAAAATTTAAAAAACCAGTTTGTCCAATCATACTTGAAGGATAAAATATTTGAGGAGTCGCATAACCTCCATTTTCAGCATTTGCAATAGAAATTCCTGGAACAAAAGCACCGTTCGAATTCGTGAAGTTTGTTAACAACAGCTCTCCATTTTTCCCAATACCACTAATACCGTTATAGTCTTTGTTGTTAATAGGCGCTCCTAAATTTTCCGCTTCGCTCCAGTTACCGTTTTCATCAATTTTCGATTCCCAAACGTCTTGCCCCAATGTACTTCCTCCCATATTATCGGGGTGCAATGATCGAACAAAAAACATTGATTGTCCATCCGGAGATAAAACAGGACTCAATTCATCGCTAGTCGAATTGATGGTTTCAGGAAGTTTATCACCCTTAAATTGAGCGGAAGCTAATAAACTAACCGTTATAAAAACCAGTATGGTTAGTCCTGTTCTCACCAGAAATAAGTTCTTTTTGGTAAGCTACTACCGTCATTTATCTTAACTCCAAGCACTATTCCATGCGTTCCTGATGAGTACTTCGCAAGCGCTGATGTTGTGAAATCGTAAGAATAACTCAAGGAAAATCGTTTGTAGAAATTTACACCAAACATTGCCACTATTGCGTCCTTATGACGATACGAAACGCCAAACATTAACAAGTCTTTGTATGTCGCTTGTACATTTATATCAATTGACGGTGGTACCGGGCTAACGTATCTAAACATTAGTGACGGAACTAATTGTAATTGGTTATCCATGAGTAAGAACCTATACCCCCCACTAACAAAGTAATGCCTTGATAATTGAGAAGAAAGGGTGGTGTACTCATTTGTTACCGAAAATTTATTACCCAATAATTGCCGGGATGATATTCCAAAAAATAATTTATCGCTATATAACATCAGTCCGAGGTTCATATTGGGCATGTAATCATTCATCGTGGTTACACCGAAAGTAGCATCTGCATTATTTACTAATTTTAGCTCATCGGGATTGAACTCATAGTTCAAAACTCCCAAAGCCAATCCTGCTGGAATGTTATAATCTCCTAAATTGTAGTGGAACGCGTAACTAACTGCCATTCCTCTGTTTGCTAATGGCCCTGCAGTTTCATTGTAAACATATGTACCGATACCATGTCTGATTTTACGTTCCGGAGCATTTGATAAATTTTCAACTTTTTCATCCGTACTCTTTGTAATAATGGCATTTGTTGCTCTACCTCGCATTGGTAGTGCCGGAATAGTCGGTTCAACCTCGATTACCGAATCTTTTATAAACCCTAATGGACTATGTAACGAAAGATATGTGCTGGTTGGCGATCCATCAAAACCAACCCATTGGTTTACATGCCCTATTTTTATATCAGCGTAGTTCTCGATACCGGTAACTGCCGGGTTAATTAAATACCCATTGTTCATATACTGACTGTACTGCGTTCTTTGTTGTGCAAAAGCCCCGAATGAGAAAACCAAGACCGATATGGATAATACTGTTCTCATCTCAACATAGTTAAACTACCTCTTTGTGGTTCACTACCATCATCTAAATCAACAATAAAATAGTAGTTGGCGTCGGGTACATCCTTACCATTTTTAGTTCCATCCCATGGAATACTATAACCAACATTTTCAAAGACAACTCCTCCCCAAATATTAAAGACCTGAATTATTGCTGTTGGGTAATTTTCGATTCCCAGAATTTCCCATACATCATTTACACCATCTCCATTCGGGGAAAATCCCGTGGCAATAAATGGGTTTTGAGCAACCTCAAAAGTTAACGTATCATAGCATCCATTTGCATCCATCACATAACCTTGATGCATCCCGGCAATAAGTCCTGAAATAATATTGTTGGTATCATTGGTCCCGGGAAAATCATACCCTACTGAATAGATGTACGGTGCAGTTCCATCCAATGGTGGATTGATTGTTACTGAACCATTATTGATTTCATAATCTGTTGAAGTTGTCGTTGCTCCGTTATTGGTTATTACTGCCAGCGTATAATTCACTGTATCTGATGAACTCGGGCAAACACCATTTTGTACTGTCCATACATAAGTAACGGTGGAATTTCCATCAGAAGTTGCTGAAGAATTATACAAGGTAGAATCCACAATTGTTCCAACACCATAATTTAACCAGTAGCCAGACCCTGGTGGAGATAATAAAGCGGGGTCATTACCATCAAGCTGAATATCATTACAAAATGGAGAATCGTTGCCTGCATTGGCCGTTGGTTTCTCGTAGTCAACAACTTGAACTGTATCAAACACAGAGGGACAACCCGAGATGGGAACCTCCCATACAAATGTGGTAATTCCATTACTACCAAGTGTCGCAGTAGCTGTTGAAGAATCTGAATCGCTAATGGAACCAACCCCCGTAATTTGTGTCCAAATTCCATTACCAACTGGTGTTGCCGTAAGTGTAACGGATTGTGCCTCGCAGAGTTCCTGGTCCACACCAGCATTAACAGAAACAGTATTTGACAACTCTACCGTAATTTGCATAGTATCCGCCAGGCAAACTCCATTACTAAGAATCCATTGATAAATAGTTGTTCCCACACCTACACCAGTAGCGAATGTGCTAAAGGAAGCAGTGTCATCAATTATACTACTTCCAACAGCTTGTTGCCAATATCCGAAAGCTGTATTCTGTGTAGTATCGGGATTAATCGAAACAAGAGCGACCGTATCAGCGTTGCCGCAGAAGTTAACTGTAGAATCTACACCAACAATTGGGTTGTTATAAATAGCAATGTTGACCGTATCGATTGCTTGCGGACAGACTCCATTTTCAACCGTCCATTCCAATTGGTACGCTCCCGCACCTAAATTATTTAACGAAAGCTGTACTACCGAAGAATCGGAAATCTGAAGCGTATCTCCGGATAACTGAGTCCAATACCCAATTGCAGTACTTTGAAATGCAAGCGGGCTGTTGCCCGATAAAATGACCAAATTAGAATCGCATAACGCGACATCATTTCCAGCCGTTACGGTTACGGGTTCGTAAACCATTACAGAAACGGTATCAGAGTCAGAAGAACAATTTCCATTAGATAAGATCCAAACGAATTCATTTAGAGAAGAATCCAAACTTGTTACCGTTGGGTTAAAAATAGAAGTGTCATTAAAGGAAGCTACAGCCACTCCTGAAATTTGAATCCAACTGCCAACTACAGAATCTTGAATACTTAATGGGTCATTTCCGCTGAGTATGGTGGTTGTATCACAAATATTCTGTACAATTCCTGCATCAGCAACTGGCTGTTTATACCTAAAGACGGCAACGGTATCAGTTGTTGGTATGCATAAACCGTTAGCTATCTTCCAAACAAATTGGGTCCAGCCATATCCTAAATTAGTAACTGTAGTTGCAGAATCTAATGTATCAGCTATGGTTGCCGTACCTTGTAATAGTGTCCAGACACCCTGTCCCCCTACTCCATTGGTTTGGACGCCAGGATCGTTGGCAAGTAACGTAGTGCTATCTTCTTCACAAGCTAAAATTTGGTCTACACCAGCATTTGAATTTGGCGGTTGTTGAAAGATAAAAATTGAAACGCTATCGGGGGTTGCCGGACAATTATTATAATTAATGTTCCACTCAAAAATATATTCGCCATAGAAAGTCATGTTACGTACGATAGTTGCGCTATCGTTTAGGTTGTCGAATGTTGGGTCGGGAGCTCCTGCGGGTTTAACGGCTATAGTCCATGTGCCAATAGCTGCTGCGGCAGGGCTGTTACCGGACATTAACGCTGTATCATCCTCGCACACCTGAATTTCCTGACCCGAATTGGGTTCTACGGCAACCCATCCATTCGAGCTAACACCTGCTATTACAGGATAGCATCCCCACCACCTGTGGATGGTATCCGTTGAATATCTAAAGTCATTTATCAAATCACAACCTCCGGGTTGTTTAAAGAAATAGGGGTACCATCATTTATACCGATGGTTGGGCCTCCAAACCCCTGGCCATCTCCCCATGGAGATTCTCCGTAAGGGAATACATTGTCTTCACATCCGGCCTGTGGGACTACCTGATACATCACGGCCCTAAGATTTTCCGGTTTACCATTCCCAGCAGTGATGTCATTCCATGGAATAACGACTTCCATATGGTCGCCATCGGCCTGAGTGGTGTAATTATCGTTCAGTGTATTTGCAGTCATATTCCAATTGGCACCATCATACGTTTTAAATTCGTTGTAAGAATCTTTTAGGTATGCAGCAAAGTTGATTCCCGACATTTCCATGAATTTAGGTTTGAAGCCATCGTAATCAACATCTGTTGAATCAATAAAATTTGCACCGGTATATTCTGCTCTTAAGTAAATTAACGATCCTTCAATGTTATTGCCACCGATTCTGCCAATGTAGAGGTTGGTATCATCCCAGGTAAGATACCAGTTTACAATGCCACTAAAACCTTGAAAAACCTCATCCGTTTCCCATTGTGTTCCATTTCCGCCAGCGGGGAAACCTGCTTCCACAAATCCATCATTAATATTAACATTACGAGTACCAGGCGAAGTTGAGGTTGCCCATACGGAAGTAGATGTTAAAATTGATATGACGAACAACAGTTTCTTCATGTATTACTATAGTATCCTAAAATATTAATTTTCATTTAGTTATCTTATGTATACTCTATAACCCCAAGGTTCTAGTCTAATTTTTTCTTCGTTCATTAGTATTAATTCTTTACCTGAAAATAGCTCTTTATATACTCCTTCGGCTCTTTCATTTTCTAAAGTGATAGACTTTTCTTTACCTGAAAAATTGAAAATACACAATACCTTATTTTCATCCTTTTCGCGGACAAAAGCAAAACCTGTGGTATCCGTTTCAGATGATACTATTTGTATTTCTCCACCATAACTCCCGTTCCAAAGTGCCTTATTATTATGATTAAGTTGTAAAATTTTCTTGTAGAACTCCGCCATCTCAAGGTTGCTCCAATCGATAGTATCTTTCTCGAAAAATTCTAACCGCTTCGCCAGACTTGCTTCCTGGCCGTTATAGACCAAAGGCATTCCTTCCATTGTGGCAGAAAGAACTGCAAATGTTTTTACAGCATCGCCTAATCTTTCTGCAGTATATCCTTTCCAAGAGTTTTCATCATGGTTGGAAGTAAAATGCAATCTATAAGCTCCTTCCGGAAATTCTTTTGCCTTTCCTCCCAAGTACTCGCGAATATCCTTTACTGATTTTTTACCTTCATAAATTTCGTTCATTACAAAGTGAAAATGCCAGCCATAGCTCATATCAAATGCCTTTTCATGTAATTCAGGATTCTCAGCCTCAGCTAACATAAAAACAGGTTTTACTTCATCCAATGCTACTCTGGCTTCATTCCAAAAATCAGTAGGTACCCAATCGGCAACATCGCAACGGTAACCATCAATGTCACATTCTTCAACCCAAAATTTTAGTGCATCAATCATCGCGAGACGCATCTCTTTATTGTCATAATTTAAATCGGCAACATCCCACCAATCCGTACCAATAGGTGGTTGTATATTTCCGGTTGAATCTGGTGTATACCAATCTATATGTCCTTCATCGATCGAAACGTTATCAAATGCTGTGTGGTTAGCGACCCAATCGATAATTACCTTCATTTCTAATTCGTGGGCCGTGTTGACCAATGATTTAAAATCATCTAAAGTTCCATGGTCTGGATTTACTGCTTTATAGTCTTTAACTGAATAATAGCTTCCCAATGTGCCTTTTCTATTCTTCTCTCCAATCGGATGAATGGGCATCAACCATAGTATGTCAATCCCCATTTCTTTTAATCGGGGGATTTCTTTTTCAAATTCTTTAAATGTGCCTCCGGGTGAAAACTGACGTAAATTAACTTCATAGATCGTAGCATTTTTTGACCATTCAGGAGTCGTCTTAACATAGGAGCCGCTGGTTTCCTTTTCTGCGATTTCCTCTTTGGGTTGATTTTCTACGCAACCCAGTATGAATAAAGCGAATAAGGGAAGTAAATATCTTTTCATATTAGTCAATTATTATCTCGAATGAATAGGGCTGAATGTTAATAGATTTATTGCCTATTTCCAGCGTTTGCACCTCATTCGATTTATTAAATACAATAGTTGTTTTTTCATCAAAGTACGACCTGGAATATGCGTAAGCAGTTTCTGAGAGGTATTCTAATTTGTAATCACCATAAATTAGTGACATACGCTCTATACGCAGCTTAATTAATTTTTCCGCAGTTGTTTTTACCGTTGATTCGTACTCATTTAGTTCATCAAATTTCATGGGGCGTCTGTTGTCCGGATCTCCTGCTCCAGCCATCCCAATTTCATCGCCATAATAAATAACGGGTACTCCAGGAATGGTCATTACAAAAGCAGTAAGCATCGAAAGTTTTTTATATCCAACAGGGTTTTCCACCTTAACCTCACGTGTCCATCCTGCTTCTTTTGCATCCTCATCAAATCTAAGTCCTTCGCCTGCATAGGATATAAAACGAGGAATATCGTGATTGCCCGTAATGTTTGCCATTAATGAATGGTAACCATAATATGAGAAGGAGCTCATAAGCGATTGGTGTAACTTTTCGAATGAGACATGGTCTTGAGCAAATACAGAGCGGGCATCGAAATACAAGTTGAAATCGAACTGACCATCCATTTGACCCGAACCAACATAGCTACCAATAAGTTCACGACTACCAAACGTCTCTCCTACTTGGTAAATACTTTCACTAGCTGGAATTTGATTCTTTATTTTTTGCGTTAACACTCTCCAAAACTCCTCGGGTATATGCTTTGTTGCATCATGTCTATACCCATCGAGTCCGTATTTCTGAAGTAAATACAGAGCTGAGTCTGTCATCAAATCGATAACCGCAGGCTTTGAATAATCGAGGGTTGGTAAAAATGTGTCGAACCAGGTTGTTAAACGCTGTTCATCCCAAATTCGAATGTTTTTTCTGCCATCCGGTAGATTGAGTTGGGTTGCCCATTCCGGATGCTCAACAAAAACCGGGTTTTCTTCGTGCACATGGTTCGATACATAATCTAAAATCAGATTAATTCCCTTACTGTGAGCTAAATCAACTAATGCCGTCAATTCACTGGAAGTTCCCAACCTGTGATCAATTTTAGTACAGGAAATAGGCCAATACCCATGGTAACCGGAATATTTTTTATACGGTGCAGGATATTCAATTTCGGCATGTAGAGGGTTTTGGGTAATTGGAGATAACCAAAGCGTATTTATGCCCAGTTTTTCAAAGTAACCGGTCTCTAGTTTTTGCTTGATTCCTGCTAAATCTCCTCCAAAATAATTAGCTTTTTCATGAACTTCGGGGTCTTGAATTGGATCATCATTTTCTGAATTTCCATTATGGAACCGATCCACCAACATAAAGTACAATACCTGCGAATACTTATTGATTCTGCCTAATTCAGAGGTTGATTCAACAATTTTACCATCTACTAAAGGAAGTAACAAATCGTTAGTTTCTCCACTGGAATTATATGCAAATACTCTGATTGTAGAATTTGATATCGAATTGGAAAACTCAGGGATAACAACTTTATACTCGTGTGATTTCCCTTCCCAACTTTCTAAATTTAGAAGCTGATTTTCCCAAAATGCAAATATCTCTCCATCCCATTCTTCATCTGAAATGGTTACAATAGGATAACCAGTATCCATACGCCACTTTATCGATGCCTTATTATTTGATTTTTTTCCAACTTTTAGCAACGAATTCCATCCTCCAATTCCATTACTGGCAGAATCCCGATTTGCAGGATCCATTATCCATGTATCATCCAAAACAATTTGATATTGATAATTACCCGGATTTAACCACAGTTCTGTTGTCCATAAACCATCTGTTATCTTAAGAGGGGTGTTAGCAGGATTCCAATTATTTAATTCTCCTGCAAGCTGAACGGTTGAATGATCATGTTGACCCTGTTGGTATGTAAAAATGATTTTTTCCTTTTTAGATTTTCTCGCCAAAATGGAATACGAAAAACCACCTGACCAAAATTTTAACTCGGAAAGCTGCGGTACATTTTCTCCAACATTAATTTCTACTATGGTTTTTTCCTTGCTCCAATTATGAGAAAGAGTTTTCGGAAACTGAACGGAATCAATTGAAGTTGGTTCTAAAAAATAATCCTGAAGGTTGACTAAAGTTACCTCATGAGATAACTGAATTGGAGAAGCTATTCCATAGATGGCAGAGTTTTCGGGATACTGAGGGTTTTTCTGCTCAACTGATTCTTCGCACGATACGCAGACAAAAACTAAGCAGAATATCGACAGCTGTTTTACCATTCGATTGTAATTTCTTCATTTGAATTATCAAACTCAACAAAACTCAAATGCTCAATTTTCATCTCCTCACCCTTGTCATGAAAAAAGGTATCAATACCTGTAATTGGTTGAACAAACCGATAACATTCCTCATCGGTTACTTGAGCAATTCCATTCACTTTTACCTCACCGGATTGGTATCCATGAAGAAACAGTTTGATTGTATTGAAATCTGATTTATACTTTCCTTCTGTTACTATTTTCAACTGATTTTCAGCTAGGTTGCAGGAAGTAATGCGACATTCATCGTTTTGATAATCGTAAGAAATGCCATCATCTTCATAAAGATGAGAGTTTGATATATCACCCAGATAGACATGTAATTTTAAATTTCCATCATGGTTTTCTGATAAATGCTGAACCTGAGATTGCATCGGAATAACTGCTCCTGCCTTTACGAATACAGGTAGTCTCCATTTGGGACATTCGAGAATAATTTCCTGTTTTCCTGTATAAAATTGGTCTGTCCAGAGGTCATACCAATTCCCCTCCGGAAGCCAAACCTTAGTGAATTCTTTTGTGCTTTCTACTGGAACAACAAGCAATGAATCTCCACACATAAATTGGTGCTGGTAATTCCAATCGAATACTTTTTCTTCATGAGGAAACTGAATTGCCAATGAACGAACAACAGGAATCCCCGTTTTTGTACTTTGATAAAATGCAGAATACAAATACGGCATCAGGCGATAGCGAAGATTGGTATAATTACGGGCAATTTGCTCAACTTCCTCTCCAAAACACCACGGTTCAGCATCTCTGCTGTTCACAACTGAATGCGCCCTAAAAAAAGGTTGGAAAGCTCCAATACTAATCCATCGAGCATACAAATCTGGTGTAGCTTCCCCAGCAAAACCACCTATATCATTTCCTGCAAAAGAAATTCCCGTTAGCCCCATGCTGTTCAATAACCGAACTCCCAACATCATGTGCTCATCAGACGAAACATTATCACCTGTCCAAACGGCTGAATACCTTTGAATTCCACTAAATCCTGCTCTTGTCAATACAAACGGACGCTCATTTTCAAGCTGGTTTTTTACTCCTTCCTGAGTAGCCCTCGCCATTTGCATTCCATAAACATTACGTGCCTCTCGATGAGTAGTGCGCTGACTTTCAAATTCAAATTCAATGTTATTTGGCAAACATTGACCCCATGCCGCAGGCTCATTCATATCATTCCAAATGCCCTTTATTCCAACCTCAGTGTAAAATTTGAGCTGTTCGCCCCACCACTTTCTTGTTTTTGAAGCAGTAAAATCAGGAAAATAACTTTCCCCTGGCCAAACTTCTCCTTTGTAATATTCTCCATCAGGGTATTTTACAAAAACATCTTGTTCTTTTCCTGTATCGAACTGATCATAACCTTGCTCTATTTTTATTCCCGGATCAACAATTACCACTGTTTTAAACCCCTTATCACTCAATTCTTTTGTTAAATCAATGGGGGTTGGAAAACGTTTGGAGTCGAAAGTAAACGCTTTATAATCTTGCATGTAGTGAATATCCAAATAGATAACATCACAAGGAATTTGTTTATCACGAAATGTCTGTGCCAACTGCTTTACTTCCGTATCGGGATAATAACTGTATCGGCATTGCTGAAAACCAAGTGACCACTTTGGGGGCATTTGCATTCTTCCTGTTAACCATGTGTATTGTTCAATAATTTCAGCGATTGTATTTCCGTAGATGAAATAATAATCTAACGCTCCATCTTCAGCTGAAAACCAGCTAAACCGATCTGTGGAAGCACCAAAATTAAAGGTGGTTTTATGGGTATTATCCAGGAAAATTCCGTAGCACAAATTGTTGTGAATTCCGATGTAAAAAGGGGTCGATAGATATAAAGGATCTTGCTCTACATCATAAGCAAATTTATCAGTATTCCAATTGGTGTAGGAAGTTCCTCGCCTATCTAATGGTCCAACTTTTTCACCTAAACCAACAAACCGCTCACCTTCTTGTAGCTTTTTGTAAACTGTTCCTTCTGTTCCTATCCATGAAACCGGAATACTATCTTCGTTAATAATACTTCCTGATTTTGAACGGAAAGTTAGCTTACTTGTATTTTGGCAAAACACCAAATCAAGCGCTTTAGTTGACAATGTTATTTCGCTTCCTTTTTTTTCAATTACAAATTTACCTTCAGGTTTTTGAACGACAGAATATGGATTTTCATTGTTTGAAATACCTTCGGTAACCAATCGAACCCGAACAATATTGTCGTTAAATGCGGTAAGGTTTCCACCTCCATTTATACAGGATAACTCTAAACTATTTTCGCTTTGCTTACTTTTTTCAACACCACCTATGTTTTTGCT
>JAESTK010000036.1 GCA_016763645.1 Flavobacteriales bacterium | reverse complement strand
TTTGTTAAAAGTTTTGGGTGAGGTGTAGATAACGAATTTCGGTTTTTGACCATTCGGTCAAAATGAAACGAGCGAAATACCTCGATGGCTCTGCCTCGAGGATAGTTCGTTTCAAGAAATTCTTTATTTCCATCATCAGAAATACCCAGCCTACTATAACCGTGAAAGGAATAGAAAACCATGCTCCCCACTCTCCTAAATCATGAAATTCGGTTATAGTAAAAAAATAAATAACCCAACAAAGATAAAACTCATACTGCCATATTGCCTTGGTAGTGGGAATTTCTTAATACGTTCACATTTTCCCTAAAGGCTGTACATATCGTTTTCTGATTATCCGCAATTGTACCAGTAAGATTTAGCCACAGCTAAAACTAACCTATCGAATAGCTTGTTATTAACTTAACGGCAGGGCAAACGCATTTAAAATAATTTGTACTACAAATCAAGTAGTTACGTTTTCTTAAGAATGAAGAAATAAATCTAAAAAAGATAAGTCATTGAATTTCAGTAGTGAAAAAATCTAAATGCGTTTGCCCTGCCGTACAACTCTACCCACTAAATTTACTTAAAATTTGTATTTTAGCTTTCTAAATTTGTTGCTTATGGAACAAGTCGGTTTTATTCTTGTACTTTCTCTATTGCTAAACACTTCTGTTTTAGGGCAATTTGGAATGCCTATAGAAATTACAGAATCGACCGCCAACCTATTTGTAGGCAAAACTGTTGACATAGACGAAGATTTACTTATAGGTGGACACGATAAAATAACGTGGCACGCAAGAAAGAGTACGAGTGTATCAAAAGCTATACGTGTAGAGTTACAAAAATAAACGGACAGGTAACTTTCGATAAAAGGAAAACTAACACTCAACTACATGTCGAATTCTAAGATCTTCACCGGTCTATCATTATTCTTAATCTTACTTTTTCACGCACCTTATTTTTATTTCGGAGAAGATTCGCATATTCTGATACATGACAACTTAGATTCACTACTTGGCAACATGAAAATTATTTTAGATAATGATTTCTTTGCTTCCCCTAATCAGCTTATCCCTCAAATCCTGAATGGGATTCCTAGCTCTTCACTTATTGGTTGGTACTCGATTAGTTACATCTGGTTCAATCTATTTGGGCTTTTTTATGGCTACTTAATTAGTAAAGTAATAATGAGTGCCGTTGGCTTCGTTGGGATGTTGCTACTTTTAAGTAAAATTAATCGAGAAAAACCTTTAAGGCCTTCCATTACCAACGGTGTAGCTCTTATTTTTTCTCTATTGCCTTTTTGGTCTATTAATTTAACCGTGTGCGGATTACCATTAGTTTTCTATGCTTTCTTGACCATTCGAAAACAAAACAAACACATATTTAGCTGGTTAATCATTATTATTTTTCCATTCTATTCATCTCTAGTATTAACAGGAATGTTTTTGATTATTATTCTATTTCTAACATTAATTATTGACACCTTCAACAAAAGGACAATTAATTACTCGTTCTTTTGCGGAATTGTGACCTTCGGGTCATTATACATATTAAGCCATTACCCTCTCTTTTATTCGTTTGTATTTGATTCTAATTATATTTCGCATAGAACGGAAATGGTACAAACAGAATTTGGTCTATTAAAGAGCTGGAACAGGGCATTGGACTTGTTTAGATATGGTCAATATCATGCTCATAGTCTGCACAAATATATTTTATACCCAATAGTTACTGTTTTCATCTTTCAACTTCTTAAAAGGAACGCAGAAAGAAAATACACGCTGATGCTTAGTTTGATATTAGCCGCGTCACTAATCTATGGATTTATCAATTGGCAAGCAATTACATTGAAACAAAAAATCATGAATATTTTACCTCTACAGGTGGATAGACTTCATTTTCTGAACCCCGTTTTTTGGTATGTGCTGCTCGCCCTTTGCCTAAGCATTATATCGAAAAGATGGAAATTCGGGCCTGCAATTTCAATTTCAATTATCATACTTCAACTTGGATACATCGTTAACAATCACGAATTGCTAACCCAACGAAACAAACCAACTTATAAACAGTTTTATGGGCAAGAGCAATTCGAAGAAATTAAGAATTTCATAAACAAGCCTACAGATAAGTACAGAGTTATAAGCATTGGAATACATCCCACAATTGCTCTTTTGAATGGCTTTTATTGTTTGGACGGATATGTTACTAACTACCCTCGGGAATACAAACATCAGTTTAGAAAAATAATTTCTGGTGAGCTCGACAAAAATGATAAACTCAAAAAATATTACGACAACTGGGGTTCGAGGTGCTACCCCTATACTTCTGAAATTGGTTTAAACATGCTAAAGAAAGCACCAAAAAAAATTAACGATTTAGCTTTCAACTATAAAGCGATAAAACAACTTGGCGGAGAGTATATATTATCAAGTGCAGAAATTGATGTCGATAAACTACCTATTCAGCTACAAAAAACATTTGACCACCCAACTTCTTACTGGAAAATCTATCTGTACAAACTAGAGTAATTACCATCAAGTGTAGCCAATACTAACCCAACAGCTCCTTCACCAAGCTAGAAATCAACTTACCATCGGCTTTACCTTGTAACTGCCCCATTGCTGGCCCCATAACTTTACCCATATCGGCAGGTGAAGATGCACCAGTTCTTTCAATAATTAGCTGAATAATAGCTTTTACTTCGCTCTCACCCATTTGTACTGGCAGATAAGTACTTATCACTTCTGCTTGAAAAATTTCGGGTTGAGCTAAGTCGTCACGATTTTGCTCTGTATAAATTACAGCAGCGTCTTTACGTTGTTTTACCAACTTTTGAAGAACTTTTAATCCTGCTTCTTCTGAAACATTACCGTCAGCACCTTTTTCTGTTCCGGCTAGCAACAAAGCAGATTTCACTGCTCTAAGCGCTTCCAATTTATCTTTTTCTCTGGCAAGCATTGCTGCTTTTATATCGGCATTAATTTGTTCTGTTAATTTCATGGAATAAATCTTAAAAATAAAAAGCCCAAAGTTAAAAAACTTTGGGCTTTAAACTTTAGACTAATGCCTAGTAACTTTTTAATCTACATTGTCATGTAGAAACGAGTTATTATTGTTTAGTGTAGTACGCGTTTCGCCATCAACTCCTACGTCTTCCCCTAGCGTGTAACGAGAGGCTTGGGACTCTGATGAATGTTGCACATCATCTAACTCTACTTGTCTTCTTTTATATGCTGGCTCGTTTTCCATATCGGCAATACCTGATGGAGTTCTCAAACGAAGACTTAACTCTTTCAGCTTGCCAATTCTTTCCAAAGAACGTGCTTGCTGCTCTTCTGGAGTTACTTCTGGTTGTTGTTTTAAATATGGCTCTTCATAACTTTTCTCTGGGCTCGGAGTTTGTTCGTCAACGATAGGAGATTCTACTTCTTTGGCTTCACTTGATTCTTTCATAAAAGGCTCCCAAGTAGTTTTACCGACTTCTTCTTTATCTGCATTATCAGTCGTTGTATCTGGAGTCCATGTAGAGGTAGGAACTGAAGGGCCAGAAAAATCCCATTCTTGCTCGGTAGATTCCGTCACAGGAGTTTCTTCAACAGGAATCGAATCAACTGGTGTTGGTTCAATTGACGTTTCTTCAACGGTACTCGCATTTGTCATGTCAAACGACATTTCACTTTGCGCGGGTTCAGATGGAGTAACCATATATGGTTCTTCTTCTTTTTGTTCTTCCTGAGTAGGTGTTTCTTGAATTCTGGGAGAAACAGCATTTTCAATAGGTTGTGTTAAGTTCGTTGGCACATCTGCCTCTAGACTCACCACCTTTTTTTGAACTTCTCTTATCTCACCAGTGTCTGGAGAAGATGAAAATCCTGTTGCTATAACTGTTACGCAAATTGAATCACCTAACGTTTCATCATAACCATGCCCCCAAATAACATCAGCAGAATTACCCGCTTCAGCCTGAATATAATCAGTAATATCTGCAATTTCATCCATCATTATTTCGTTCTCTCCATAGGTGATATTTAACAACACGTAGTTCGCACCTTCGATGTTGTTATCGTTCAATAGCGGAGAAGCCAATGCATGAGCGACAGCTTTTTCTGCTCTATCTTCGCCACTTGCAGTTGCAGAACCCATAATTGCAACACCACTGTCTTTCATTACTGTACTTACATCTTCAAAATCAACGTTGATCGCGCCAGTAACAGTAATTACTTCTGCAATACCTTTCGCTGCCGTGGTAAGCACATTGTCTGCTTGTTCGAATGCGTCTCTTAAGCTCAAATTACCGAACATCTCACGCAACTTATCATTATTGATTACTAGCAAAGTATCAACACTTTGACGCATAGTCTCAATGCCCTCAGAGGCTTGCAATTTTCGCTTTCTACCTTCAAACGCAAATGGCATCGTAACAATTCCAACCGTAAGAATTCCCATTTCTTTGGCGACCTGTGCGATAACTGGAGCTGCACCTGTTCCTGTTCCTCCACCCATACCAGCGGTGATAAACACCATCTTAGTATTCTTAGACAAAATCTCTCTAATTTGCTCAATGTCTTCAATAGCAGCATTTTTTCCAACTTCTGGAATAGAACCAGCTCCTCTACCATCGGTAAGGCTACTTCCCAATTGGATTTTCAACGGCACTGGACTTATGTCCAACGCTTGATTATCGGTGTTACAAATAACAAAATCAACGCCTTTAATA
>JAESTK010000294.1 GCA_016763645.1 Flavobacteriales bacterium | reverse complement strand
TTAGCCTTTAAATCAAATTCCTTTTCTTTTCAATCTACAATAGCAGCAAGGGGCAGACAGTAAAGCCGATTGTATCGGTATACCGTATAGCTAAAGAGAAGTGTCTTCAGATTGTTGCACAATATAATACACTGTCATGTTGCCTTCAAGCTCCATCATTGGTGTTAGCTGACAAACCACCTGGTGTTTTTCTTCTATATATTTAAGTAATAGATGGGACATATTATATGACCCTATAATCACCGCTTTTTTATTATCAATCATACTGGGTATAAGTTCATAGCCATGTTCAAGCCCCACTTTTTCAAGGGATTGGTAAAAGCGTGGGGAAAATGTGGGCCAGCCTGCAGGAATATGCACTAAGTCATATTGGCAAATGTTCAAGGGATCCATGTACTGTATTTGTATACCATGCCCACCAGGAAAAAGATACGCGTAGTCTATGGTATCTTTAGTTGCATTGATCCGTTTGAAATTATTATAAAGGCGCTTACTTCCCACGTGCGTCTCATAAGATTTCTCGATTAGATAAAATGAATAGTGCTGTCCTGCGAGCACAAACCCTATAGTCACGGCACTCAACATTATTTTCCGTATCGGAGTTAATGAATGTGATATACCCGAATGGAGGAAGCCGACAGACAAAATGTTAAGCATGCCCACATATGCCAGCGGATAGCCTATATACACTGGAAATCTTAAAAAATAGGCCATGGCAACAATAACGGATATGAAATACAGAGTATACAATGGAAAGCAAAGTCTAAATTTAAGAGGCACAAAATGGGATATGAACAGAGCCAAGCATAAAGAGATTAGGATAACATGAGGATAATATGTGCTACTGAAAGACTCTTTGCCCAAGAGTCTCTTTTGAAACGTTTTGCCCGGTGGGCTGTCTTTCGGTTTAGGGTATTTAAGGATTGTGTTTATGGTTGGAATGTTGTATAGCTTTTCATCAAAAAATGTAAAGTTACTGAACATTGTATAGTCATTTTCTGTCCATTGGTTTAACTCTAGTAGAGCCGCATTATTGCGTTGTTCATGCATTACCGGAAAACCGTGAAATTGTCCACGGACACGGTTCCATTGCAAAAACTCCTTATGCTCCTTCGTTGTTCCCCAATGAAGATAAGCTGTATCCAATGCCATGAACACTACTAGAGGAAGAAGGAGAAAAGACCAGGCTTTAATTACACGATAACGTTTTTGAAGTAAACAAAGCGCAATGGTAGGAGCTAAGAAAATAAGGGAAGCGTACATTCCTTTGCTTCGAATAAGGTATGCCACTCCCAAACATACCCCCAGAATTATCGCTGGCAGAAAAATACGCTTGGGGTTAGTATTAAGTAATCCGATAAATGCAAAAACGCTACTGCCGGCAAGAAGGATAGACGCGCTATTGTACCCTGTCGAAAGTAAAAATTGGGTATACAGCAACAGGGTAGAAAGCAGGAAAATGACACGCACTATAGTGGGGAGATTGAGTCGGCATATCGTTAACGTCACTAGAAGATGACTAATGATTAAGCAGGCATAGATGAAAATACCATACCAGGAAACATCACTTGAAATGTGAACGTGGGCCATGGATAGACATTTGCCCAATAGGGGGGAGAAGAAGGTCGTCGTTCCATTCGATTCAATCTCTCGTACAAATGCAATATTGTCATTAACGGAAAATCGTCTTGGTAGTAAATATAGAGCGCAAAGGCTATAGAGCAATGATACAAAAAGATAGCTGGAGGTGTAAATGTTGGTTCTATATTTATCCATTAGGCTTAAGGTATCGAAGCTGCTTTGATTCATTCGTTCTCCTTAATGGGCACGCTCCCTGTCTGAATGATGAATTATACAAAGGAAAGGCAAACAATACAATCACCAGCACAACCAGCATCCCACCCAAAAGAGTGCTTTGATGGAGCACTAGGAACGTATAAAGGTTGAGTAGAGTTGTTTGGTTTCATTTTTGATGTTGAGCCGTAGATAGCTAGTTGACCGGAGCAGATAAAACAATACTGGATTAAAAAAAAGACAAATCAACTTTCGTGCCGCCCTTGAATATACTTGTGTTGTTCATGTAAATTACGAGCTATGTAGTCCTTAGCACAGGTTTAAAAGAGATCTAACTGAAATGTCTCCACATTCCTACACTATTTCACATTCGTCAATAGACTCAGAACGTTGGGAAGTTTCAACGGCTCGAGCTAAATTGATAAATTCCACTAATG
Source organism: Flavobacteriales bacterium (assembly GCA_016763645.1). GTDB lineage: Bacteria > Bacteroidota > Bacteroidia > Flavobacteriales_G > NORP312 > NORP312. The sequence goes on along the minus strand of JAESTK010000294.1, from coordinate 5,331 downwards.
TTGATAATGCGATAGAGTTTTGTCGATCAAATGATGTTACTTTACTTATCGCCCGTTGTTCAACCTCCGATATGAAAACGGTTCAGGCGATGGAGAAAAATGGTTTCTTCCTGATGGACACACTGGTGAATTACGCCCGGGATTTACACAAAACACCCCTCCCAGAAGATAGCGGTCAAATTCCGATTCGCCCTGTACAAAGCAGGGATAGTGAACAAGTACAGCAAGTAGCCTGCGAGGCATTCAAAGGGTATTCGGGGCATTATCATGCAGATGAGCGTTTGGATTCTCTCGAATGCAACAGCGTTTATACCTCGTGGGCTTATAACTCATGTTCATCTAAGGAACTCGCAGATGAAGTTCTTGTTGCGGATTTAGAAGGAAAGATCGTCGGATTTGCTACATTGAAATTTAACAGCACTGAAGAGCTAGCCGGTGTATTATTTGGTGTTTCCCCTGAAGCGCAAGGGCGTGGATTGTATCGTTCTTTCATGATCCATGGAATGCAGTGGGCGGTGGCGAACAACGCTCAACAGATGACCGTCTCGACCCAAATTGATAATATTTCGGTACAAAAAGTCTGGTCTCGATTGGGTTTCGAACCACACAATTCATTCTACACGTTCCATAAGTGGTTCGATTAAGTCTATTTTTCTTCTGGCTCCCAACCAACCTGATCACTCTTAACATAAGGGGGTCTATCCATTAGACGAAAATGCATCCGTGCTATGTATTCTCCTATAACCCCTAGCGTGAATAATTGGGCACCAGAAAATATTGAAACGATGGAGGCCAAAAATGCGAAGCCTGGGACAGCTCCACCATAAATAAAATAATGTGCAATCACCCAGACCAATACCCCCCCTCCAAATGCTGTTAATGCAAAACCGAGTAAACTCGCATACTGCAAGGGGGTTGTAGTAAATCCAGTAATCATATTCAATGCATGGATTATAAGTTTGCGAAAAGTGTAATTTGAAGCACCTATTCTACGTTTGTCATGCTGAACGGGGATACTTGTATATCTTGTGGCTCCCCAAGTAAGCAGAACATCAATCGACACAAATGCGCCGTTGTAATTTGAAAACGCGACTCGTAATGGGGTGCGAAAGGCGCGAAAGGCAGATACATTGCGTGCGACATCAAGCCCCATAGCAGATTTCAGAGTCATCTTGGTCGCTATCGAGGCAATGTCTCTTAGTATCCCGTGTTTTTCTTTCTCGGGTGTACCATACACCACATCAAACCCTTCTTGGAGTTTTGCAATAAGTGCATGTATTTCTTCAGGGGGGTGCTGTAGGTCGTCGTCTATTGTTACAATAACGTCGTAGGCTGCCATACGAATCCCACACAACAACGCATTATGTTGGCCAGAATTACGCATCAGACTGATACCACGAATCCAATTGTATTGTTCGACCATTTTGGTTATCACTTCCCAACTAGCATCTTGACTTCCGTCATTGACCAGGATAAGTTCAAACTCATCGGCACATTTTTCCAATACCGGTTTAAGGCGGGATACCAACAAGGGGAGTGATTGTTCACTATTATAGACGGGAATGATTACTGAAATGTTCATATATAAATAGTTCCTCAATGAATTAAGGCTGGTTAATCATTCCGAGTGGCTGTGACAATTAGGTAATCATGCAGAACAGTAAATGTTTCTTGATGGATAATGGTATGGTTCTCCTGCACCTTAGCCAATAGGGAATCCAGGGGTTTGGGAAAACTACCGCGATCATAACGCCAGAGTAAGCGCCCCCAATAGCGTGAGGAGTTTGCGAGAGGCTCGCAAATTAACAACATTCCGCCGGGCTTTAAAATGCGTGGGATTTCATCAAACATTGCATTCATCTGTTCGTCAGTTAAATGGTGCATAAGACTTTGAGCCATCACCAGATCTGCACTTTCGGGGGTAATGGGGGGGCAAGTTACGTCAGCATGACACACTAAGTCGTTTGGATATTTTTTTCGAAAACCCTTGATTTTAACCATGTCGATGTCAAGTAGTAGGTATTTGGAGATTTGCTTAAAAAAAGTACGGGCACGCCCTGTTCCGCCAGCGTAATCCACTATCCAGCCATCACTAAAGGTGATTTGTTCACATTGTTTTTGAAATTTGGGTACCACGACCCGTCCTCCGAGCACATATTGGGCTAAGTCATACACAACAGGGATAGCTACAATAGAATGGATTATTTTGCGAATCATTAAAGGCTTCTTTGGGTTAAGTCAACTATATATATATCGCATTATTAAAAATTGTGATTTCTTTATAAATAATCTAGCATAGTTATGGCTTATGCTACAATATCCTGTTGCTTAGCCCTTAATTGATCCCCAGTTTCATGATTTCAGATCATTACAACGGTCCACCAGCCATTAAATCCCAGTTCTACGATTTGCTTGTAATATTTTACAAGCAAAAAGACTCTTCGTCTGGTGCCAGAATTTCTTCTGCAAGATATACACAAGGATCCTGATTTATTTCATCCAATCCATTTTCCGTCACCTGCGATTTTCGACACTCTGCCCCATTGGATTGGATGAATTTTGACGTTATCGAAGCCTACACGACCGAGGCAAAAACTTCAATGATATCACTGCGGATGATTATTTGCGAGACACAATGGTGTATTGCGAAACTTTTTTCCATTGTTTTCCAATTCTTATATTCAAACACTTGCGTTTAGCATCTCATTCTGTTTAGATAGCAATGTAATTATCAGATTCCATTTCATCCCCGACACAATGGAGATACCATGAGTTTTGAGCTGGACATAGAAGCACTCGTGATTGCTATATTCGCGTTCATTCTTGGCTATTTCCTAGGCATTCGGCTGGAGGGAAATGCTCAACTGATTCCGCTGGCAATAGTGTTATTGATACCACAAGGTCGCGTTGTTACAAAAGCAACGGAACTTGGTGGTACGTCGGCACGAAGGTGGTCCTATTTTATTCTCAATGCATCAATTCCACTCTTCTTCTCGCTCATCTGCGCCAAACTGATTGGATTTATTTAACAGCCAAAAGCCAAGCTTTCTGAATACCTTTGCCTTGTGCCTCACGATCCAAAATGTATAATTCGGTTTCTTTTGGACTATGCTTCGCAATCAATGGATAGTAAGTGAGCATATAGAGTACCGTACAGCTCTAGGATGGGATAGGAGATTGCTTGATTCCATCGACTTCAATGATCATCATCGTCATCATGTCCACCCTCGCCTCCGAAGGTATTCGTCAGCCCCGTAGCGAATGCATTTTTCTCTTCTGTATTGAGTTTGGCTTCGGAATGAAGTATTAAATATTCCCGAGGGGGCATTTCACCTTCGAGTACCTCTTCTGCTGCTTCATATGCTTCACCAAGAGATGCAATAGAAATGTTGAACTCTCCTCTTCCTTCATTAACATTGTTAATGATTTTCCAGGATACTGGCGCTACATAAGAGTACCAAGGCCATTTTGTTTCATGGCTGTGGCAATCTGCGCAAGCCTTGTAGAATAATTCACTGGTCTCAGATGAATCCCAACTAACCGTATGGACGATTTTTGGATTTGTCCTTGTGCCAGATATCGCGACAAGTAAAACAGGAATAGCCATAATTAAAACAATGCTTACCTTCTTTTTCATCATACCCCCTTAATCCACACTTTAAAATAATTTGTAAACATATCGCAAGGGTTATCATCTACTTTAGTATACTCCCTTATCAGTCCGCTGCCAAGCATATTTTTTTACTATAAGTGGTGAAATTCCATTTCAGGAGGAGCGCAGGAAGCTTACAATGAAATGGCACAACCCATGAAAAGTTGTACCGAATTGACATAAAAAAAGACCTGCGAATATTCGTAAGCCTTTTGATATCAATTGGTAGCGCAGACAGGATTCGAAGCTGCGACCTTTGGATTATGAGGGAAAAGAACCCTAACTCCACGACCCGTTTTGTACAGCTTTGATCGTTTTTATTTCATCAGCTGATTTGAGATGTACACATTCCCTATAAATATCCCAGTGCTTCTAGTGTCTTACGCTCATCATCGGTTAATGGTGCCTCTTCAGCCTTTTCTGTAGCATTGATTGATGCCGTTTTTTTGGCATCATCTAAAGATTCACGCAGTAGCTGGCGCATATGCTCGATAATTTCAGGGCTCTCATCGGCACGATTGTTCTGCTCCATCATGTCAGTGGTCAGGAAGTAGAGTTCTTGGGTAATCCCTTGTTTTGATGGATCCGCTTCTGACAATTGCCGTTCAAATGAAGTATCGCGCGCCAAACCATAATTATCCCATGCTTCCTGAAGCCGGAAATCTGAATTGTCTGCATTAGTCGTCAAGATGTATTTATAGCGATCATCTTGAATTGAAAGTAGCATTCTTCCAATTAAACCACTTTGATTAACCGGTAGCTGATTTACACTTATCCGAGTGAGCAATTGACTTGTGGCATAGGTACGTTTAAATTCCTCTTCATGAATACCTTGATTGATTAAGGGCAGTAAAGAATAAGAAGTACTTGGTGGTGTGTAGTCAATTTTTAATACCTCCATCACCGTGGCAAATAAATCGAGTTGCGACACAGCACGGCTAACGCGTCCTGATAACGGTGTGGTTCCTGGCAATCGAATGATAAGAGGCACATGCAAAACTTCGCTATATAAACTGTTACTATGGGAAAATCCACCATGATCATAAAACTCATCACCGTGATCGGAAAATAGGACAATGAGCGTATTTTCAGTCAACCCGTTCTCTTTCAAATAGTCGAATAGTTTTTTCAACTCGTAGTCCGTATAGGCAATGCCCTCATCGTAGCGAGCAATAGTTAGATGGACATTTTCTTTGGAAGGGCTTTCAGCTTTAATATTGGGGCGTTTAGTAAGTGAAATGACAGCAGGTTCTGGCGGTCCGAATTTTCCGAGAAAGGGGGATGGGGGTTGGTACAGCTCATGAATTTCAAATGTATGCATAAACAGAAAAAATGGGGCTTCCTGGTGGGTATCAAGCCAATTGATGGTTTGCTCCACCACCATCTTTGCAGTTCCCACTGGCCGGGGTCTTTGAAACGATACTCCATCCGAATACAGATCGAAACCTTGAGAGAACCCTTTTGCACCAGCAACAAACCCGCCGTCCGTAAATGCAACAGTGGTATAGTTTTCATCATGCAACACCTCAGCCAAAGTGTCAAAGGCAGTGGGGATACGCCACTTTCCGATACCGTTGGTGCCGTGAATGGCTGGAGGAAGACCTGTAAAAATAGACGCGTGGGTTGGGAGGGTCCAAGAGGACGTCGCTATACAGTCTTCAAACAAAAATGCTTCTTTG
>JAESTK010000341.1 GCA_016763645.1 Flavobacteriales bacterium | reverse complement strand
TTAAGGCTATTAATGAAGGTATTCCAAAAGAGGTTCAGTTTAAAACTAAGAATCTAAATATCTGGACAGACTCATCTATGGCATGGTTGAATGATGAGACGTGGATGAAATGTAGTGGGGTAGTACCGGACTTAACTGGCAAACTCTGTTATGGAGGGTTGGATTTAGCTGCAACAGAAGATACAAATGCTTTTACTTTGATATTTCCAAAGCAAGAAGGGCTTGAAACTAGGTGTTCATTACATTATTTTTGGTTACCAGAGGAAGTATTGAACAAAAAAACAGAGGCAGGTGACTATGCTCAGTGGGCTAGGGATGGATTTATCAAGACTACTGAGGGTGATGTAATGGATCATAGGTTTATTACTAAAGACATTAGTGATACGTTAACTAAATATCAGGTTAAAGCGATTGCGTTTGATAGGTATCTGGCTTATCATGGAGTGGTGCAAGAGTTAATGGATGAGGGCGCGCCAATGGTGCAATTTGGACAGGGGTATAAAGACATGTCGCCACCCACAAAGGAAATGGGAAAGATTGTCAAGTCTGGGGAATTAAGACACGGAGGAAACCCGGTTATGCGTTGGATGGTTGGCAATGTGGTTATCACAATGAACCCCGCAGAAGATATTAAGATGGACAAGTCAAAAGTACAGAACAAAATAGATGGGCCAGTCAGTATGGTTATGGCTCTGGGAATGGAAATGGCTAAACCGGACATTGAAGACGGAGGTTCAATTTATGATTCAGGGGAGGTGATATTATGAAAGAGATAACCTATATGATGGTGGAGAAAGAAACTGGTGGATTTACAACCGGAATAGTTAAACGTGGCTGCTATTCAGAAGAAGAAATAAGTAACAATAAACACCATGAATTAATTAAGGGGATTAAACTTCTTACAAATTGTGAATGGATTTTTAATATAACCAAATGAACAAAGAACAAAAACAAGCAGTTAAAAAACTAACTGAAGCATTCATGAATAGCTTAGACCAAATCTATTCAGTATGCGAAACTAGCGCAAAAGAGTTTGATTCTAAATCAATCCCTTTGTCTATGGTTAAGCTCTGTATTGATGAGGTAAAAAAGAACTTTAAAAAAGGATTAAAAGGATGATAACAGAAAGCGATGAGTTTTCTAAAAAGTTGAACACCATAGTTGTTGAATATGAAGACACTAAGAATGTCCGTAGGTATCATGTGGTATCAAGACATAAAAATAGGATGTGGCATTTTTATATTCCCCTGTCTTTACAACTAGTAAATGATAAAGGATTTGATTTAATAAAATACTTACTTGATGCTAAAGCCATAAGACTTAAAAATCTATTAAAAAATGATAAGCAAAAAAGCAAAACTTAACGAAACCGCTACAGTAGGACACTATGTTTTTATCGAAGACGGAGTTGAAATAGGGGCCGGAACGGTGATTAAAAACTTTGTAGAGATACGAAACAATGTTATCATAGGAGATAACTGTATAATAGAGAGTCATACTATCATAGATTCTGGAGCAACGATAAGAAATAAAACCGGAATAGAACCCTTTAGCCACGTTAAAGGAAGTATAGGTCCGGGTATATATGGAGGCGTACCCCTTCAGGAACGGAGATGGAAAGGTGATTACGTTAAAATTATAAATCCTACGTGTTTTGAATAGACTAGAAGAAGATAAATACGGACTTTATATACATGCTCCAAACTATTCTGAAGTTAGAGATCGAATTGTAGAATCCGAAAAAAGAACAGACATGATTAAACTCAATAAGATACCTAGACTTATTAGGTATATATATGGTGCATTATGAATAAGATTCACCAATCAACTAAGATTCATTCTTCTGCCAGGATAGAGCCCGGAGCAGTGATATATGAGAATTGCAAAATAGGTAGAAACTCTATAATTGGAGCAAACGCAGTACTAAGGCCGGGTACTGTAATAGGGAATAGTACTATTTTTGGCACCTGTTCGGTAAGCGAGGGAGATAATTACATAGGTGACAACACAACTATACACGCTCAATGTCATATAACAGCCGGAATGTACATAGGAAACAACGTATTTATAGCTCCTTTTTTCTGCCAGGCTAATACACCCAACTTGCTACAGGGGGAAAATGTGAAGTATGGAAGCAAGCCCAGTTTATCACACACGCGTTTAGAGGGATTTATCGAAGAAGGTGTGGTGATTGGGGTGGGTGTAATAGTCAATCCCGGAATAAGAATAGGTAAGTTTTCCAAAATTGATATGAATACTTATGTTACAAAAGATGTTCCTGCTAATTCTCATGTAAGATCGGGCAAAGAAATAGTAGGCAGAATTATAGGTACAACAGATGGAGGTATATAATGATGCTCACGTCCACTATGGACACAACGCAGACATCGACAAAGAGAATTGGAAAAGCAATGCAGAAACTACATTTGTCATGAGTACAGGCTCAGATCATAGCGGAGGTAATGAAATTATACTAGGATGGTCAAAACATGACCCTTCTATAAAGGCTTTTTGGTGGTTTGACAACAATTCTGACATACCAGATAGTGTTTTTGGGGGTAAATATCACGGAGCTTACACTAAAAAAACCATAAATAAAGACTTTCACGCCCAGCAATTAGAGCAATTAAAGGGAAAAGTGTTGATAGTTCATTGTGGAATGTTCCTAAATGGCTCGATAGAATCGCATACTTCCTTTAGACATGCTCTAAATATAGCAGAAAACTACCCAGATATACAGGTTATACTCGCTCATATGGGTGGCAGTACCAATCCGGTGATAAAAAAGGCTATAAAACACGCCAAAACGGATAACGTATGGTTTGACACTAGTGGTATCACCAACCCTTTGATTATAGAGTATGCTTGTAATAAGTTTGACGAAAACAGGATACTGTTTGGCTCAGATATTCCTTGGTGCAGTTTAAACGCTATGCTATACAATATTGTAGATGCTGATATTACAGACAATCAAAAGGAAAAGATTTTATATTCTAATATGTTACAACTGTTATGACTAAAGAAAAATACATTGAGAAAAAGTATACAGAAATGTCAGATGTCATAATTGATAATCCTTATGATCCTGATAGTATTGCCTCTGGTATAAAGCTATATCTTAAAGTTTTTAAAATCTTATCAGAAATATATGACGAAGGAGAAAAACAGGGACTTGGAATTGTAGAAGAAATTAAAAAGCTGGATAAATGAAAGCAATTTTAGAATCAATAGAATGTGATTGGGAGATTCAACGCCCTTATGTTACTTGGTCAGAAGATCATCGACAAGGTTTTGAAATGAGGGGAAAAGAGTTTCCAAAAGGCAAGGATATTATTCCGATTCGTCGGGAATTAGGGAAAGCATCTGTAAGGTTTGATATAAAATTTAGCATATCAGGTAATCCACAGGGTAAAGAAAATGATTTGATTGGTAAGATACATAAATTGTTAAATGAGATAGAGGTATGAAGATCTTTATCACAGGCGCACCCAAAACCGGAACCACTCTATTAGCTAGGATGTTTAATTATTTTGATTGTAAAGTGATAAACGAAGAGGGTAATATGCATGACTTTCACAAACAAAAAGATAACGGTATCTATGTATGTAAGAGATCAGAAAATAGTTTATTCTCCGGGGCAATTCCCGCTGATCCAATCTCTAAACAGTTAGAATGGGCCAAAGACTTTAAAATAATCAATGTAGTCAGAGATGGTAGGGACGTAATACACTCTATTTATAGAGAATGGGGAGTAATTAACCCCTATATTTGGATCAATTCTATACAATCAGCGTTAAAATATGAGTCTTATATTGACTTAACTGTCAAATATGAGGACTTAATAACCCATCATGATCTGATTCAAAGAAAAATAAGTCAAACATTCGGCCTAAAAAAGACAGGTTCATTCTCAGATTACCCTAAGAACATACCAGATGACTGCTTTAAAACAGATAAACCTCACTATAAACCCCGAAAGTTAGAGGCCAGAGAAACAAACAGAAACTTTTATAAAACGATTGGACTAGATCCTAAATTTATACTTGACTTAAATGAAGAACTCGGATATTAGATGACTCACATAGGACATTGGAAAGCTGGACAAATTAAACACATATTGGTTTATCAGGATCGAATTATGGTTTATTATGAAGATGATTATTTTATGTACAATACATCTGAATATGGTTGGATTTTAACACAAAGCGGGGTTTTCACTATCCATATTAAAGAAAATAATTCACACCCAATATTAGTCGTTTCAACCCATCAAATAGATCATATTAAATTTGACGAATAAATGAAAACAAGAATTGCTAAAAATTTGGATAAGTATCTTGAGGTTACGGAAGCAGCGTTTTTAGAAAGTGTTATTGAAATAATGGAAAGAAAAGGAAGGGATAAAAACAAGATTAAAGAATTGAAAAGAAGACTGAAGGCTTTATGGAAATACTAATTCACACTCTAAACTGATGACTATAAAAGTTGCATATTTATTAGTAGCAAAAATTGAAGATGCTAATAATACAGGGTTTAATGATGTGTTAAATAATTACATAATTGATAATAATATA
>JAESTK010000035.1 GCA_016763645.1 Flavobacteriales bacterium | reverse complement strand
GCGTTCAAGAAATTGAAAGATTTAGATATGAAATGGGTTATTGTTCCACACGAGAAAATTCCGAGTGTGCTCGATGGGTTACACCAGAGTTTTGATGGAAATTCAACCATGTTGTCGACCAATTTCGATCCAACGAAAAAGGTGTTGATAATTGATAAAACAGGCGATTTATTTCACATGTACCAGTATGCTGATGTAGCAAATGTCGGTCGCGGATTTCACCGTTTAGAAATTCATAATATGATGGAACCACAAATCTTTGAAATCCCAGTGTTAATTGGTCCAAAACACAAAAAATTTCCTGAACCCATTCGTTTCATCAAAGAAAAAGTGGCTTTTGAGTTTAATACAGCCGAAGAGTTGGCAGATTATCTCAGTAAAATATACCACAAAGAGTTAGTAATTGACAAGCAAAAAGTACGCTCTATTTTTGACGAAAATGAGTGAGGAGTTAGAAAAATAATGGCTTATCTTAAAGCAAAAGCATCATAGAATAAAATTATTACATGAAAAAAATTCTAATAGCAAATAGGGGCGAAATCGCATTACGAGTAATGCGTTCTCGCAAAGAAATGGGAATCACAACTGTGGCAATCTACTCTACAGCAGATAGAAATGCACCATTTGTAAAATACGCTGACGAAGCGGTTTGTGTTGGCTCGCCACCGTCAAATCAATCATATTTGTTGGGAGATAATATTATTAAAGTATGTAAAGATTTAAATGTAGATGGTATTCATCCTGGGTATGGTTTTTTATCTGAAAATGCTGAATTTACCAGAAAAGTTACCGAAGCAGGAATAACTTTTATCGGTCCTTCGCCAGAAGCGATGGAGGTAATGGGAAGTAAATTGGCGGCAAAAGCGGCAGTTAAGAAATACAACATCCCAATGGTGCCAGGAACTGATCACGCTATTGAGGATATAGAAGAAGCGAAAGTTACTGCTGCCGAAATTGGTTTTCCGATTTTGATAAAAGCTTCTGCTGGCGGAGGAGGAAAAGGGATGCGAATTGTTGAAAAACTAGAAGATTTCGAAGAGCAAATGAATTTGGCTGTAAGCGAAGCGACTTCAGCTTTTGGAGATGGTTCCGTTTTTATAGAACGATATGTTGGCTCTCCTCGTCATATCGAAATTCAAATTATGGCAGATACCCACGGCAATGTAGTGTATTTGTTCGAGCGCGAGTGTTCTATTCAAAGGCGACATCAAAAAGTAATTGAAGAAGCTCCTTCCGTAGTTTTGACTCCAGAATTGAGAAAGGAAATGGGTGAATGTGCTGTAAATGTTGCTAAAGCGTGTAATTATTATGGCGCAGGAACAGTAGAGTTTCTGTACGAAAAAGGCTCATTTTATTTCTTAGAAATGAATACTCGCTTGCAAGTTGAGCATCCTGTTACAGAAATGATTACTGGAATTGATTTGGTAAAAGAGCAAATTAAAGTCGCACGTGGAGAAAAACTAAGTTTTACGCAAGATGACTTAAAAATAAATGGACACTCGTTAGAAGTAAGAGTATATGCAGAAGACCCAACAAACAACTTTTTGCCAGACATAGGAACATTGACAACTTACAGAAGACCACAAGGAACAGGAGTTCGCGTAGATGATGGCTTTGAAGAAGGAATGGAAATCCCGATTTATTACGATCCAATGATTTCGAAACTAATTACCCATGGTAAAGATAGAGAGGAAGCAATTCGTAGAATGGTGAGAGCGATTGAAGAGTATCAAATTTCGGGTGTAGAGACTACTTTAGACTTCTGTAAGTTTGCTATTCAGCATGAAGCTTTTGTTTCTGGGGATTTTAATACCCATTTTGTAGGAGATTATTTTACGCCAGAAGTGCTTCAAAACAGAAGTGAAGACGAACTCGAAATTGCCGCATTATTAGCAACTGGACTAATTGAGCAAAAACAAATTTCAGCGAAAGAAGCTTCTAAAACATCTGCAACGGTTCGCTCTGCTTGGAAAATGAACAGGGTTTAGGCAACTTTTCAAAATCTCTTTCGTTTTATCATTACGGCATAAAATTTGAAAATTATTGCCATTATGAAAGGAGTATCGACTTTTTTATTTGTTGTATGTGTCACAGGAAGCCTTTTTGCGCAGGATAGTTCTTCTTTAAAAATTGTACGGGCCGAAATTATTGATGGTGACACAATTCTGTTTTACGATTTACAAAGCGTCAATATTTATGAAAAACGAACGTTCACGTCTGCTCGACAGAAAAGGAGGTATGGTCGTTTAAAGCGAGATGTGCTTAAAGTTTATCCTTATGCAAAACTTGCAGGAAAAAGGCTTAACGAGTATGAAGCACAAGTTGACTCACTGAAAAGTGAACATCAGAAGAAAAAATTCCTCAAGCAGGTAGAGCAAGATTTACAAGATGAATTTGGGGATGAATTGATTGATTTAACCATTACACAAGGCACTATCCTACTTTCTTTAGTGGATAGAGAAACAGGCGACACAAGCTATGCTCTTGTTAAACAATTACGAGGAACATTTTCGGCATTCTTTTGGCAATCACTTGCTCGTTTATTCGGACATAATCTAAAAGATGGTTACGATGCAGAAGGTGACCAAGAAATGATAGAAGATATTATACTCCGTATCGAGAATGGAGAGTACTCTTAGCTTTTCACCAGATTTTCAATAAATAACTTTCCAGCGTTTACTTCTAATGCCTTTGCTATGGTATAGACTGTGCAAATGGTTGTGTTTATTTTTCCTGTTTCAATTCGGGCAATTTGGCTTAACGCTAATTCAGATCTATAGGATAATTCCTCTTGGGTTATTCCAGCCTCATTTCGTAAGCGTTTAAGATTCTTACCAAATTGTATTAAAATCTTTTCATCCCTCACATTATGCACTTGGCAAATGTGTAGTATGCTTACTTCAATTATTATAGCACAAATGCCATAATTAGTTATATTTGCCTTGTTTAAAGATTAAATTCTCATTCATAATGAAATACTCAGTTATATTGCTAGCTCTTGCACTATTTTCGTTAACCTCATGCCACGAAGATTTTTATCAAATTAGTACAGTGTATGGAGAAAATACAGATAGTCAACAACAGTTCGAGAATGAGGATATTGTTTTAAAATACAACTTTTGGGAAGATGGTGGAATATTGTCATTTACAATAACAAACAAAACAGATAAACCAATTTTTATAGATTGGTCTCATAGCAATTTTATTTTTAATGGATACTCTTACGACTATTACAGTAACGAAACTAAAATTTCGACATTAGGAGTTTATTCTGGTAAATCAATAAATGGAGTATATGATAGCGAGCATCATTCAGGGACTTCAATAAAGACGTCTACGATTACAAGAGAGAGGAGTAATGCTCAAATCCCTCCTAACTCTTATGTGCAGGCAAAAGTGGTTAATATGGATTTCCCAAAATTAAAGATGAAGAGTGAAATTACATTCGAAAAGAGCACTACATTGTTGAATATACGTTCTTATTTGGCGTATTCGAAAACCAAAGATATGGATGAATTAATTTATATTGATAACGAGTTTTGGATTGAGAGCGTTGAAGTTCTTAGTAGAAGAAATGAGTTGCCATCAAAAAATAAATTTTACACCAAGGGCGAAAAATTTTCGGTCATAGAAACTTCTATAATGTTGGGCTTGTATGCAACAGGGTTTGTCCTATTAATCATTGCTGCATCATTATAGATATTCTTTATCATAACATTAGTACTCGATTATTTCTTAAAATTATCAGCCAGAATTAAATCTTTAGTTCCGTGTCCCCATGAGTAGAAACCTTCACCCGATTTCACACCTATTTTACCAGCTGTTACCATATTAACCAACAATGGGCATGGAGCATATTTTGAGTTTCCAAAGCCATCGTAAAGTACATTCATAATAGAAAGACACACATCTAAACCGATAAAATCTGCAAGTTGCAATGGTCCCATAGGATGAGCCATGCCTAACTTCATAACCGTATCAATTTCTTCAACTCCCGCAACACCTTCATGTAGTGTGATGATAGCTTCGTTAATCATTGGCATTAGTATTCTGTTGGCAACAAAACCAGGATAATCGTTTACCTCAACAGGAGCTTTTCCTAGTCCTTCCGACATAGTCATAATGGTTGAAGTAGTTTCATCTGAAGTAGCGTAACCTCTAATTACTTCAATTAATTTCATTACAGGAACGGGGTTCATGAAGTGCATTCCAATTACTTTGTCTGGGCGGTCAGTTACAGCAGCTATCTTAGTAATTGAAATAGACGAAGTATTTGTAGCTAAAATGGCGTTTTCAGGAGACCCTTCATCCATTTGCCTAAATATTTTAAGCTTTAAATCGATATTTTCAGTTGCAGCTTCTACCACTAGTTCTCTATCAGAAATTCCGTTAGTAATATCAGTATGGGTAGTAATATTGGCAAGTGTTGCCGTTTTATCTGCTTCAGTAATTTTTTCCTTTTTTATTTGTCTATCTAAGTTTTTGGCTATAGTAGCCATTGCTTTATCTAGCGATTCTTGCGAAATGTCAATTAAATTTACAGAGTATCCTGTCTGTGCGAAAACGTGAGCAATTCCGTTTCCCATTGTTCCAGCTCCAATTACTGCTACTTTATTCATGATATGATGTGTTTTTATTAAGGGGCAAATGTAACTATTTACCTCTTCCTTGCAATACGATAAGTACCGTGTAAATAATGATTTTGAAATCAAGAAATAGTGAGCGATTCTCTACGTAAAGTAAGTCGTATTTTAACCTTTCTACCATCTCATTAACGTTTTCAGCATATCCAAATTTTACTTGTCCCCAGGAGGTAATTCCTGGTTTTATTTTGTTTAAATGACCATAGTGTGGCGCACTTTCTTTTATTTTGTCAATAAAATATTGCCGTTCTGGCCTTGGGCCAACGATTGACATCTCACCTAGTAAAACGTTATAAAATTGAGGAAACTCATCAATTCTTGTTTTTCTCATAAAAAGTCCGAAAGGGGTAATTCTGGAATCTCCCTCGGATGATAGTAGAGGAGTATCTTTTTCAGCATCTTCATGCATTGACCGAAATTTATGAATCATAAACGGGGTTCCATTTTTTCCTATTCTTTCATGGCTATAAATAATAGCACCTTTAGATGTTAGTTTTACAATCGTTCCAACAATTAAAAAGAAGGGAAATCCTAAAATAAGAACTAAGATTGAGACTATTATATCCATAATTCTTTTTAATGAATATTGCCATTGAGGCATCACCTCTTTAGTGATATCGATTAAAGTAACTCCGAATATTGCGGTCATTTTAACAGACCCCGAAAGGATGTCATAGATTCCAGGAATAATTTTGATGTGCACCTCCCGTCCCTGAATTTCGTTAATAATGGTGCGAATACTTTCATGTTCAGACGATTCAATGGCGATAATAATTTCTTCAATTTCTTGATTGTCAATTATTTGAACAACGTCTTTAACGTGCCCTAAATGCGGAAGGTGATCTTTCATTAAGTGTCCATCACCACCATTAATATGAATAAAACCAACGAGGTCGAAGCCACTTGAAACTGCCTGGTCTTTTAATTCGTTATGAAGTTCTAAGGCTTTTTCATTACTTCCAATAATCAAGGTTTTAAATCCTATTTCTCGTTTATGGATTTTTCGAGCAGTTCGGGTTGTAATTAACCCTCGGAAAAGGGCGGTGAAAAAGAAGTGAAGCGCAAATAGTGACACCAATGCCATATAGTAACTTTTGTAATTTGCAATTTCATCATCTTACAGAAGGGCAAAAAATATAATAAAAACACCTATAAAGGACTGAAGTGCAGTTTGACCAAATTCTTTTAGTCTCGATTTTCGATATGGATTTCGGTAAATCCCTAATAGAATATAAAAAACAATCCAAATTGCCGGTAAAAAAAGTAAGCCAAAGAAAAACCGTTCACTAAATTCTAATTCAATATTGTGCCCAAATTTAAGCGGTTCTATATACGTTTTTCGGTAGATAAAAAACAGAAACCAAGAGATACTTGCGGCAAAATAGTCTGCTACAACATACCATGTTATTTGCTTTGACTTATTCACTATTGATGAACTAATTTGATGTTGTCGACAATAAAAGTAGCAGACGAAGAACCCTTGGGTAAATTCATGCTAAAACCTATTTGGTACCCAGAAGCTAAGTAATTTGTACTTACATCGAAGGATAAATCGATATAGACTTTGTTTTGAACTAGGTTTCCATTGTCGTCAACTGTTGGTTTAAGACCTATAACTGAGGTTTCTAGTTTTCGGTTAGGGTTGTGAGAAACTAAAAACACAATAAAATCCATATCTGTTTTGTAGTCGAGTTCTAAATATACAGGTTGAGAAGCAGTGGGCAGTTCAAATATTTCGCTTGAGATACCTTTATAGTAATCAGTTGTATCGTGCAATGAAATAATTCCAGAAGTTACACCTTCAATTACTTGGCTCGAGCTAGAGGTTAGCTTCATGGTAGTACGGCTTCCCGCAACTGAATCGATGCTGATTCCTACGTTTTCAAAATTTTCTTTCCAAACAAAATTAGTTGATTCGTAGTACTTTGTAGCTGGATTGATGTTTATAATGTCACCAGGGACTAAATACATTTCTTCTTCGTGAAAGCCAAGAAAAGGGTACTGTGCCCTAAATTCTTCTAACCCATTTATACGTATACCAGCAATGATTTTAATGTTTTGCTCACCACTAGAATATAAAGGAACTTTTGCTGGCAACTCCCAGTTGCCCATGTTGTTATCGTTTAAAAAGACCCAAGCATCATTAATATTCGAAGTAACTGGTCCTTCGTTACCTGTTCCGTTAGGCTGTACATCAATTTTATCGATGTAAATAAAAGAAGGGGTGTCTTCCTCTCGGTCAAATAGTTGACAAGATGATAACGCTATGATTGAAAAAATGATAAATAAATAGCTGCGCATGGGATACTTAAAAAATCGAACGCAAAGAAAATTTATTTATTGTTTAATCGGCTATAAGGTTGGGATTAAGTTTTAGTTTTTCAAGAATCCTATCTGCCACTTCAATGGCTAGATAGCTTTCTTCTATCGTTACAGGTGTGTTGGTGTTGTTCATTATTGCGTTAGCAAAACCATTTAATTCTTCTTTGATAATATTGGATTCCTTAATTGTAGGATAATTAAAATAAAGCTCATTTGGATTGATTGAACTTGCATCAACCTTTAAGTTTTTGATGCCTTTTATATTAAGTGTCTCACATTTTTTGTTCAATAAGTCGACAAAGTAGGTTGAATCTCGTTGATATACAGTTAAATTAATGTCGTCCTTAAAGGAAATTCTACTTGCCGATAAAGTTGCAACACAACCATTGTCGAACTCAAGTCTAGCGTGTACATAATCTGGCGAACCATTGGTTAAAGCAAGGCCGTGTGCGTTGACTTTTCTAACATTTGAATCAACGAGTGAAAGGATTAAATCAATGTCATGTATCATTAAATCTAATACAACAGATTGAAAGCTTTTATTGACGTCAAATTTTAACATCCTGTTGGTCTCTATGCAAATAGGATGATCGATTAGTGGAACAATAGCGGTAAAAGCAGGATTAAAGCGTTCAACATTTCCAATTTGAACTTTCACATCTGCTTCATGCGTTAAATTTAAAAGCTTTCTAGCCTCTTCGATGGTCGAAGTAACAGGATTTTCAATAAATAAATGCTTAGTATTTTTCAATGTCAATTCAGCGCATTTATAATGAGGAACTGTTGATGAAGCAATATCAATTGCATCAGAATGTTGAATTAACGTTTCAATATCAGTAAACTGCGGCACATTAAATTTTGATAAAATTTTTGCGGCATTGCTTTGGTCTGGAGCGTAAAACCCAGTAACATCAAAGTTACTTAGCTCCTGAAGAACAGACAAATGAGTATGGCTAATTTCGCCACCACCTAAAACACCTATCTTTAACATGTACAGATTTTCATTATGCCAAAGGTATTGTCGTAAAGGAATGTTTTGTTTTGTCTCTGAAATAGATTCCAACGTTAAATTGTTAATTTCGCATTCCAAACTCGAAAAATGATTGACTCATATAAGCATAAAGGACTGCGAAACAAGCTAGTTGAGAAGATTCGAGAGAGAGGAATCTCAGATGAAAAAGTGCTGTCGGTAATTCAAGAAATTCCGCGGCATTATTTTATCCATGATAATACTTTTTTACCATACGCATACGATGATGTTGCATTTCCTATAGGAGCTCAACAAACCATTTCACAGCCATATACCGTTGCATTTCAAACCGCTTTACTAAATTTACAGAAGGGTCAAAAAGTACTTGAAATAGGTACAGGGTCAGGTTATCAAACTGCAGTATTGGTAAAGATGGGGGTTAAAGTTTTTACAATTGAAAGACAAAAAACGCTGTTCGATAAAACAAAACAGTTTTTACCATCAATCGGTTATCGACCTAAGTTTTTTTATGGAGATGGTTACAAAGGGCTACCCAATTATGCACCGTTCGATAAAATAATAGTTACCGCTGGAGCTCCGTTTGTTCCCGAAGATTTAAAATCGCAATTGTTGATTGGCGGTACAATGGTAATTCCGGTAGGTGAGGGAGGAGTGCAGAAAATGAACGTAGTTAAACGAATTTCTGAACTCGACTTTGAGCAAAAAGTGTTAGAAGAGTTTAAATTTGTACCGATGTTAACCAATAAAGAATACAACGGTTGATGCAATATTAGTATTTTGTCTCCGTTAAGTCGATTTGAAAATTATGAAGAAAATATTTGCACTCGTATTAGCTGTCTTTTTCGTTCAGTTGGCAATTAGTCAAGACTCTACACTAAGTGTTGTATCGCCAAGTTTGTATAAACCAATGAATGGAGATGTTGGTTTTTCATTTAATATGCAAGCAAATGTCACTAATTTCCAGTTAAATAACTTTACCGATGGGTTTGGTAATAATTCCTTGTTTATGAGGTATTACGTAAAAGATGATGTTGTTTTTCGTCTTGGTTTAGGGCTCACTTCTGTTAATGAAAAATATCAATCTGTAGACAGCGTCAGTACAACTTTGGTAGAGTGGGATTCCACCTATTCTCGAACAGATTTTTATATTTCGCCAGGCTTTGAAAAACATATGTATGCTTCCGAACGATTAGACCCATACGTGGGCGCTAACGTAAGCATAGGAAAGGTAGGACAAGCTAGAATGAAAGGTATTACGTTGATTACCGATACTTCGGGTACATCATCAGGTACAGATCAATACGAAGTTAGTGGGACTCAAGATGGCGGTTTTCTGTTTGGTATTAACTTAATAACGGGCTTCAATTACTTTATTAGCGAACGACTAAGTATAGGTGCCGAATATAGGTGGGGCTACAATGTTTTTAGAACTGGAGGAAATTGGACTCAAATTTCGACAGTAACTCCCGTAAATGGTAATAGCACAACAAGTAAACAGCAGGGAGCATTTCTTACTACTGTTTCTAATTTGGGCGTAAATTCTAATGTTGGAATTACTCTGTCCTACTTTTTTGGAAAACCCAAATCATGATATCAAGAACATTATTATTTGCTTTTGCGATAACTCTCTTACTCGGTTGCAAAAAAGGAGAAAACGACCCATCATTCTCATTAAAATCAAGAAAAGCTAGGTTAACAGGTAGTTGGGTAGCAGAATCTGCAGAATGGACAAAAAATGACACAACATTGGTATTTGATGGAGTTAACGTAGAGATTAGCGATACAGCGGTAATTGACAAATTGGGTTATTCAATTAATATGCAGTTTACATCAACAGGAGAATATATTTTCTCTACCACAACCATTTACTCAGAGAACTATATAGATTCAACTTTGGCAGGGGTGAATTGCAATAACACAGAAACGGGACTGTGGAATTTTACTGGTGGTGCGAGTAACACCAAAACAAAATCGCAATTATTGTTGCTAAGCAGTAAGCTTGAAAAAACCTGTTCCAATATGGCCGTAAATGTTAATACTACTTCAATTACAGGACAAAATGGGGGGTTTATCTACAATATAGATAGATTATCAGACACTGAACTAATCTTAATTTACAATAGAGAAATTGCGACATCAAATGGCACTATTATAGAAACAGGGAAAATAAAATTGAATAAGGAAGATAGTTAAATGCCAATCTCTTCAATGGTTTACATGTCGATAACAACGTGAAAAAGTGCTTTGAAATAAAATAATTTGACGATGAAAGATTATTTTATATAGTTTTGCCGTAATTTTAATAAAAGAAACTAAATAACAAATTAACTAAATTAAATTTTTATGAAAACTAAAAAAGTTTTAATCGGATTTTTAGCTCTTGCCTTAGTAGGAGGAACAATTACATCTTGTAAAAAGAGTAAAACGAATAAAAGAGTAGTAGGAGATTGGAGTGCTAGTGCATATTCTGAATCTACTTCTGGTAGCAGTATCGATGCTGTGTATTGGGATCACGATGCTGACGGAAGTACTGATGACCAAAAAGGAACTGAAACCTCTACGTGGACAGAAACAGTGTCTTTAGCTTCTAGTGAAGAAAAAAACACAGAGGTTAGTACAAACGGAGAAACGGTTATTACGACTACTTCAGGAGTATTTACTAGATCTATAGATATCACTCTTAATGAAGATGGTACTATGACTTATTCTGTATCAGATCAGTTAAATTCTCAGTCTGTTACTACTTCGCCTACAAATGTATGTGATACATCTGGTTGGGGTGTTGCAGGTTTAACTTGTGATGGAACTTATACTTATGTTTCTGACAATACAAGCTCATACACTATTTCAGGATTATGGTACTGGGGTAATAACACAGATGACAGAGCTTCTATTGTTTTTGAAATTGATGGCGGTGTTCAAGTATGGACAGTTACTGAATTAGACAAAGAGATCATGAAATTAACTAGAACTGAATCATTAGATACTACTGACCCTTCTTGGGATGGTGCAGGAACTGATACAGAGGCAGTATCTACGACTTACACAATGGACTTAAGTCACTAAAGACTGGTCTAATTAAAATTGTAAAGGCCCTTTTGCTGTAGCGAAAGGGCTTTTTTATGCCTAAACATTTGGTTTAAGTAATAAGTAACAATAGCTTTGTAACCCTTTAATAAAAAGGGCGTATTACTGTTTTCTCATGTTTTTTTGCTTAAGAGTTCACATACGAATTAGCTTAGTTACCTGTTTTATATTTACCCAAACTTTAGTTTTTGGAGTAGGTGAAGGGGATGGTAAATCATTGGCTTTAAAAGATGATATAAAGGACACCATACCTGCTTTTGTGATGTATGGTTCTAAGTTTCTGTTAGACTCGCTAGAAAATTTTGATGAACTAAGTATAATCGAATATCGAGATTCATTAAAGTGCTATAGAAATGCACCCAGAGGCATTATTGAAGAAATTGACCTTTTTCTTAGCATAAAGCATATGAAAAGAGAACAAGTCTTTAATCTAATCGATTCTCTTTTCGGTGCTAAAAAAATACCTTATGCGCTAATTAATCAAATTAATTTATATGTGGCTTCAAATCCAACATATCCTGAAGACATAATAATTCAGGGAGACACATCATTTTACCCAGCCAACCATTTCTACCAAGCCTGGAACACCGAGATCCCACACCCTTATAGCGTTGGCTTATCAGCTAATGATACCATAATTGAATTAATATTGTCCGGACGAGGTAAATCTGATGGGTTTGAAATGCCCGTAATTAACACCCTTACCTCTAAGTTTGGATGGCGAGAAGGAAGACCTCATAAAGGAATTGACATGGATTTAGAAGTATGGGATACGGTGCGTACTGCTTTTCCAGGAATGATTCGTGTAGCGAAATATTATGGTGGATATGGTAGAGTTGTTGTGGTTCGTCATTACAATGGGTTAGAGACACTATATGCACATCTTCACCGCTTTAAGGTTGAACCTGGAGACACGGTAAAAGCAGGCGATTTGATTGGACTTGGAGGAAGTTCAGGACATTCAACAGGCAGTCATCTGCACTTCGAGTGTAGGTTTAAGGGAATGCCTATAAACCCATTAGCGTTTATTGACTATGAAGAAGGAACTTTGGTAAGCGACACTCTTGTTTTAAAAAAGACAAAGTACGGTTATGCTGCTTTCCCAAAAGGAACGAAGTTTTACATTGTAGAAAAAGGAGATAACTTATTCGAAATAGCAAAGCGTTTTGGTATCACAACCAATAAATTAGTTGAATTAAACGGAATTAACCGTAACCGCTATTTAATTGTCGGACAATCGCTACGAGTAATTTAATGTTCAATATCACCAATTTCTCTGAACACCCTACCAATCCACTTTATACCGTCTATAAATTTAAATCGATTGAAGAATCTTCAACTTTTCAGAAATTATTAGCTGAACAAAATTTGTTTTACGAGGCTGATGAAACTGAAAATACTTACGGTTTACTATACATCGTTGTCGTAAAAAATAAAGATGAAAACCAAACGACAAAACTTAATTATATCGCGATAGGAAAGTATCGAAAACCTCTAATATCCAATAAAATTGTTCGTTCGGTCATTTACACCTTTACTGTGATTCTTTTGGGATCGGCCATTGTGGGCTTTTTTTTGAGCGGATAGCCATTAAAAACAACCGTTAGATAAATTGATTCGGGTTTTTGTGCTGAATAGCGTATCATAGGTATATTTGTTGCATGATTTTAGAAATAAGTGTCGATAAATTAGAAATACTAGCGACAAGGGCAATTTATGTTGTTGTAGATATTGGACCACACTTTTTATTAGCTCTTCTTACCTTATTTGTGGGTTTAAGAGTTATTAAGTTCATTAACAAGCTAATTAAAAAGTCTTTTGAAAAAGGACATTTAGACATTACCCTTCGTCCATTTACGTTAGGTATTGTGAGTTGGACGCTTAAGATTCTACTTTTCGTAAGTGTCGCTTCGATGTTGGGTATAGAAACAACCTCGTTTGTCGCGGTTCTAGGCGCGGCTAGTTTGGCTATTGGTCATGCGCTACAAGGCACTTTGGCTAATTTGGCAGGAGGAGTTCTTTGTTTGCTGTTCAAACCATATCAAGTTGGCGATTTTATTGATACTCAAGGTGAATCAGGAAAAGTTAAAGAAATTCAGATATTTACTACTGTATTAACCAGCCTAGACAATAAGACAATTATTATCCCCAATGGTTCGATAATGAATGGAAATATCACTAATTACAGTAAAGAAGGAAAAATTAGAATTGATGTAACAATAGGTGTTTCCTATGATTCGAATATAAAAAAGGCAAAAGAAGTGCTGTTGGACGTTATGTTGAAAAATGATAAAATTTTATCAGATCCAGCACCTTTTGTTGGAGTTCTTGAGCTAGCTGATAGCTCTATAAATTTGGCAATTCGTTCATATAGTTTACCAGCTGATTATTGGGATGTTCATTTCGAAGTACAAGAAGCAAGTAAACTTGCACTTGATGATGCGAAAATTACCATTCCGTTTCCTCAAAGAGATGTTCATATTTTTAACGAAACCAAGTCGTAGTTGAATAAAAACTGCATAATAATTGTGTTTTTGATTTGTTGTTCTTTTGCCAACGCGCAGGAAAACGTAACAACTTTTGGCTTAATGATTAAGCCAATAATCCCAAGTAATTTATTACGAGCTGGAGACGTTTCAATTACATCTGAGAGAGAGAACCTAAAATTAGAAATGTCTCAAAAAGTTGGGTATTCGTTTGGAATGATAGTAAGGATGGGCATTACCCAAAACTGGACGATAGAAACGGGTATAAACTACACAAAGAGAAATTTCAATGTCAATATAATTGATGATGACGCACAGTTTAATGAAGATTTAGAATTTGCTATTTTTGGATATGAAATACCGTTAATTGCAGTACTTAATATACGCTTAGGAGACAAGGTATTTATGAACACAGCTTTTGGAGCCTCTGTAGATATGTACCCACGATATGCTAACGATTTTGGGGATGCTACTGAGTATTATGTATATACAAGGCGTCAGTTGGTCTACCAACCAGCGTTAATTGCCAATATTGGATGGGAGTATAGAACAACAGAAAAAGGCATCTGGTATATTGGAGGGTCTTTTCATCGGCCATTTTTGCCAATGTACTTAGCAACAGTTGGTTATATGACGGATACTTATGCCGATAAAACAGAAACCATGCTGACAGGCAATTATCTTACTCTCGATTTACGATATTATTTTCATGAAGAGCCAGTGAAAAGAAAAACAAGGCAACAACGGAAAAAGGAAAAAGAAGACGAACAGAAAAAGAAAGATGTTTTTTACCGTCCAGGTATAGACGGTAAGAAATAAAAAAGTCTAAGTTTCCCAGGAATCTCTTTATTATAGTCCTTTTAACCTGAGTTCGATTAATCACGGAAGCAAGTAAGTAGCTGGTTTACAGTGCTTTTAATGTGCATTCGTGTCGAAAAGCACTTGGTCAATCTCCTTAACCAGTCCGAATATATTCGGAGTCTCCAAGAGGGAATTCTCCCTTAGAAAAGACTTCGAGTATTCTCGAACGGAGGGATTGATAAAGTGTAACTAATTAAAAATAAGCTAATTAAGAATCGAACTCAGGTTTTTAGCTTATTAGTAATAAATTAACCTTCTAACTTTTGCGATGTGTTTTGCTAAACGAATTACTTGTTTTGTGTAGCCAAATTCATTGTCATACCAGACATAAACAACAACATTTTTACCATCTTTTGATACAATTGTAGCTTTACTATCGTAAACCGAGCAACATGTATTTCCTATTATATCATTAGAAACCAGTTCAGGGTCAATTTGGTAATTAATTTGATTAACTAAATCTCCATTTAAAGCCGCTTTTCGAATGGTGTTATTGAACTCTTCGAGAGTTGTTTCTTTATTTAGATTCAAATTCATAATAGCCAACGAACCATTGGGTGTTGGAACACGAACAGCATTTGCAGTTAACTTATCTTTAAAAGAGGGTATTACTTTAGTAACAGCTTTACCTGCTCCGGTAGATGTTATTACCATATTAATCGCAGCAGAACGACCTCTACGTTCTTTTTTGTGCATATTATCTAAAAGATTCTGGTCGTTGGTGTAGGCATGAACAGTTTCAATATGCCCTTTTTCTACACCGAAATTATCTTCAATAATTTTTAGGATAGGGCTAATTGCGTTAGTAGTACAAGAGGCTGCAGAATAAATATCTGTTCCGTCCAAGTCTAATTCCTTGTGGTTAATTCCGTAAACGATGTTAGGAATTTCTCCACCAGGGGCAGTTAGTAAAACTTTAGAAACGCCCTTGCCTTTTAAATGACGACTCAATGCCTCTTTGTCTTTAAACACGCCTGTGTTGTCAATAATTAAAGCATTGCTGATGCCGTACTTAGTATAGTCGATATCTTCAGGGTTTTTAGCTTCAATCATTTTAACGATTTGCCCATTAATGATTAGCGCTTTGTTTTTTAAATCTTCGACAGCAGAACCACTAAAAGCACCGTGAACCGAATCGTTTCTTAGTAAGGCAGCACGTTTAATTATTTGAGAATCAGAGGTGTTTCGGGTAACGATAGCTCGTAAGCGTAATTGCTGACCTTTTCCAGCTTGTTTAATTAATTCTCTCGCTGCAAGTCTTCCGATACGTCCGAAGCCATACAAAACTACATCTTGGGGTTGAAACGTGTGCTTATCTTGCCCCATAAACCCTCCTAATTTAAGAGAGATAAATTCTCCAATAGAATTAACAGAATCTTTTTCGGCAAGGTATTCTGAAGCTAATTTTCCGATGTCAATTTTCGAAGGGGCTAAATCAATGTCAAGCAATGCTTTTGCCACTGTTGCGGTTGTATGCACATCAATGTCGTTGTGAACTACGTTTTTAGAGTAGTCGAAAAGCTGAAGCATTTCTGTAACGTTAACATCAACTATATGATTTCTGAAGAAAACTAACTCAACGCCATCGTTGTACATGAGCGACCCAACTGCGTTTAATAAAGCTACTGCTGATTTCTCTTTATTTACCCAATTATTCAACTCGGCTTCATAGCCGATTTTTCCATCCAATACGTCCATTTATGAGAAATTGTAAGCTGTTACCCTAAATATGATTTAAGTAATTTGCTTCTTGAGGTGTGTCGTAATCTTCTGATTGCTTTTTCTTTAATTTGCCTAACACGTTCTCTTGTTAAGTTAAATTCGTCAGCAATTTCATCAAGTGTGAAGCTGTGAGGTTGCATAATGCCGTAAAATAATTTAACAATTTCACTTTCTCTTTCCGATAAGGTAGCTAATGATCTTTCGATCTCTTTACGAAGAGAATCTTTCATTAACTCAAAATCTGCTGATGGAGAGTCGTTACTAGATAAAATGTCTAACAAGTTGTAATCTTCACCATCTTTAAGTGGAGCATCGACAGACACGTGGCGCCCAGAAATTTTTTGTGAATCTTTCACCTTAAAATCAGGTAAATCAAGCTCTTCAGCAATTTCTTCAGCACTTGGTGGTCTTTCGAATTGTTGCTCTAGCTTAGCAAAAGTTTTGTTTATCTTATTTAGCGAACCTACTTGGTTTAGCGGTAACCTAACAATTCTTGCTTGTTCTGCAATAGCTTGTAAAATTGATTGGCGAATCCACCAAACTGCATAAGAGATAAATTTAAAACCCCTTGTTTCATCAAATCGTTGAGCAGCTTTAATTAATCCTAAATTCCCTTCGTTAATTAAATCTGGAAGTGTTAATCCTTGATTTTGATATTGTTTAGAAACGGATACCACAAATCTCAAATTTGCTCTTACTAATTCATCTAAGGCAAGCTGATCTCCCTCGCGAATTTTTTGGGCTAATCTAACCTCATCTTCAGCTGTAATTAAAACTTCTCTACTAATATCTGATAAATATTTGTCTAATGATAACGTTTCTCTATTGGTAATCGATTTGGTTATTTTTAGCTGTCTCATATCTTCTCTTTAATTTTAATTAATCACTGGAAACAAACATATAACATAGATTTTCTTTTAGCTGAGATAAATCGTTAGAGTTGTAAACATGTTGTAAACATTGTATCGAGCAGAAAGGTTAAAGCACAAAGATGAAAGCGAGAATGCCTTTCTACGTTTCTTATTATTCTATGAATTACAACCCAAAACCATAATAGGCTTTCATTCCGTTTTGGTAGATGCCTTCGATGAGAACACCACCTTTTTTGTTTTCTAAAATGCGAGCCATTTGGTCGTAAGTGTCAATTGGTGTTTTGTCAATTTTAATGATGATAAACCCTTCCTTAATTCCTGCGCTTCTTAATTTTCCTGAGGTCACAGTTTTCACTTTAAGGCCATTGGTAATTCTTAGTTTCTTTTTCTCTTCTTGTGTCGCTGGAACAAATTCTCCGCCAAGGGTTGCGTTCAATTCCGTAAATTCTCTTTTGTATAGCTTAGTGTTGCCATTTTTGTTTCTGAGCGTTACAGGATACTCAACTTCTTCGCCATTTCTATCCACGGTTACAAGAATTTCATCACCAGGTCTAAAACTCCCTACTTGCTCCTGTAATTCTGGCACGTTGTTCACTTTTGTGTTTCCAATTTTAGTAATAACATCCCCTTTTTTTAATCCTGCTTCATAGGCCGCTCCAGTTTCTAAAATGTCAGAAATATAAACTCCTTCTGTTGTATTGATGTTTTTCTCAGCGGCAAATTCGGAATCTATATTTCTAATAGAAACGCCTATGTAGCCACGTTGAACAGTACCATACTCAAGTAAATCGTCAACAACTTTTCTAACAATATTTACTGGTACAGCAAACGAATAGCCAGTAAACGAGCCGGTGTTAGATTTGATGGCTGTGTTAATGCCAACCAATTTCCCGTCAGTATTAACCAAAGCACCGCCACTATTTCCAGGGTTAACAGCAGCATCGGTTTGGATGAATGATTCTATAGCTGTATTTCCTTTCGAATCATTTAGTATGTTAATGTCGCGACCTTTTGCGCTCACAATTCCCGCAGTAACAGTTGAGGTGAGGTTAAAAGGATTGCCCACAGCGAGTACCCACTCGCCAATTTTAACATCATCTGAATTTCCGTAAGGAACGTAAGAGAAATCTGCCCCATTAATTTTTAGAAGTGCTATGTCTGTTGTTGGGTCGGTGCCTATTAATTCGGCACGGTAGGTTTTGTTGTTGTTTAACGTGATGGATATTTTTTCGGCATCAGCAATAACATGATTGTTGGTTACAATATATCCATCGGCAGAAATAATTACACCAGAACCACTTGCCATTGCTGGCATGGGTTGTTGATATCCACCACCTTGTCCGAAAAAGAAATCGAACGGATCGAAATATTGCATATTACTAGCAGCATACACTGTTTTAACGTGAACTACCGAGTTTACTGTTTTTTCTGCAGCGATTGTAAAGTCTGTTGCAGGAATTGAATTTATTACGTTTGTGAAACGGGCTAACGTATTTTGTGATTGAATAGCCTTCTCCACAATTTTTTTGGGTTGAGGTTCTGCTACTTTGTTCGATATAAAAACAACAGTTAATCCCCCTAGAATTGCTGCGCTAAATAAACTGATTACTCTTTTCATGACAAATTTGCTTTATTGTTTAACAATTTTATGTTTTCTGTATTGACAAAAACTATACCGTTACAACGAATAACCATACCTATTTGCATACAACTGGTGTTAAAAAATGTTAAAGCAATATTTCTATTGTATTTTTGTCACCCAATTTTACACTAAAAATGGAGTTTTTTAAATACCAAGGTACAGGAAATGATTTTGTGATTATCGATAATCGAGATATGTCGGTTAATCTATCTCAAAAGCAAGTTGCTGATATTTGCAACCGCAGATTTGGTATTGGCGCTGATGGTCTAATTTTACTACAAGACCACAAAGACTACCATTTCGAAATGGTTTATTTCAATTCTGACGGTAACGAAAGTAGTATGTGTGGTAACGGTGGTCGTTGTTTAATTGCGTTTGTAAAATCACTCGATATATTCGAAAGTGAATGCACTTTTAGAGCTATTGATGGTAACCACGAAGGAAAAATTGAAAGCGGAAAAGTTCATTTAAAAATGGCAGATATTACCGCTATTGAGAAATCGCCAAATTTTTATTTTATAAATACGGGCTCACCGCATTATGTAACATTTGTTGATGATGTGCATCAAATTGATTTAAAAGCGAGGGCTCGTAAAGTACGTTATAGTGATCGTTTTAAAGATGAGGGAACAAACGTGAATTTTGTTTCGAAACCAAATGCAGAAATTAGAACTTATGAAAGAGGGGTAGAGGACGAAACCTTATCTTGCGGAACAGGTGCCACGGCATGTGCTATTGCAATGAATTTAGAGAACCAAGCGAAATATGAAAACAGTTGTACATTACAAACCGAGGGAGGTGAATTAACGGTTTCGTATAACCGAATTTCAGAACAACAATTTAGCGATATTTGGCTAATTGGTCCAGCAGAATTTGTTTTTAAAGGCGAAGTTAATGTCTAGTTATTTCATTCAGCAGATCAAACCACTCTCGGCAGTTGATAAGGGGTTATACCTCGTTATTCTTCATGCTGATGTTGTGCCTCCGCATTTAGGGTTGATTTATGAGCAAAAATATTTCTCGCTAACTGTTAATGGTCAAACGTTGGGGGATGATGTGGTTGTTTTAGAAAAGTTGATTCTACGAAAGCAAATAAAAACGCTGTTTTTTAAATTGACAGAAAAACAAAATATACTTGGCAAGATAAAGAAGGTATTTGAAGAAAAAAATAGGGTGGAAGGAGAAATTACATGTTTGTACCCCATAAAGATGTTGTTTTCCGAATTATATGCGGATACAATCGCTTCGGCTCGTTTTATATATGAGGTGTTACCAGAATTGTACATGAGCAATAATGTCAAAGCTGTTTTCCATTCCAATATGGAAAACGAAATTATAGATGATACCTTTGCGTTTCAAAAATATACGATGGATGATATTTTATCGAGAATACAATCTTACGAAACAGATGGGGTATGTTAAAAGGCAGTAAAGTAACATTAAGAGCGATGGAGCCTTCAGATATTGAGGTGCTTTTTATGTGGGAAAATGACGTTACCAACTGGCAAGTGAGTAATACGCATGCGCCTTTTTCTCGACATGTTTTAGAGCAATTTGTAAATAGTGAAAACGATGTTTTTCTCAACAAGCAATTGAGAATGATGATTGTTGAAAATGAGTCAGGCAATACGATTGGTACGATAGATTTATTTGAATTCGACCCCTTGCACCTCAAAGCTGGCATCGGAATATTGATTGCCGATAAAGAGTTTAGAAGAAAAGGATTAGCGAAAGAATCGCTTCAATTGTTGTTAGAATATGCATTCGACATGATAAAAGTTCATCAGTTGTTTTGTCATATTCAGGTTAAAAATACAGGAAGCGTAAAATTGTTTGAGGGGCTTGGTTTTGAAATTACAGGCACAAAAAAAGACTGGAGCATGAATAACGGAGAATGGGAAAACCAACATTTTCTCCAATTGATTAACAAGTAGGGAAGAAGAGGTGGCAAAAAGTAAAGGGAGTTTTATTCTTAAAATTATAGTTGCAATAGTATTTATTCTCAG
This sequence comes from Flavobacteriales bacterium, assembly GCA_016763645.1. Lineage (GTDB taxonomy): Bacteria > Bacteroidota > Bacteroidia > Flavobacteriales_G > NORP312 > NORP312. The sequence goes on along the minus strand of JAESTK010000035.1, from coordinate 15,952 downwards.
CATCGGAACAGGCTTTGTTGGGCTACACTATTACAACATCATTTGGAAATCTAATGTGATAGAAGAGTTGCAGGCGAAGGCTTGTTTTATATTTCTACAGGATCATCATTTGATGACGTAACAAATTCGCTCTACCAAAAAGGAATTATTTTAAATCGTAATTCGTTTGTTTGGGTAGCCGAATTCATGAAGTATAACAGCAACATTAAACCAGGGCGATACCAATTAAAAGTTGGATTGAATAACAAGCAGTTAGTAACCATATTGCGCAGGGGTGAACAAGTTTCAGTGCAACTCACGTTTAATAATATCCGTTTACGAAATGAACTAGCAGGTATTATAGCTAAGCAAATTGAAGCAGATTCGGCTTCTTTAGCTGCAATTTTTGAAGACAAGGAGTTGCACAAAAAATATGGTTTCGATAAGGAAACATTTTTCACCATGTTTATTCCAAACACCTACGAATTTAAGTGGAATACCAATACTCAACAATTCGTTGAGCGAATGGCAACTGAGTACAAAACATTTTGGAATGAAGACAGAAAAGCAAAGGCAAAGAAGTTAAAATTGGGTCAATCCGAAGTTTCAATTCTTGCGGCAATCGTGCAAAAAGAAACGGCAAAAAGTGATGAAAAGCCTATTGTTTCCGGGGTGTATCACAACAGAATTAAGAAGGGTATGAAGTTAGAAGCAGACCCCACTTTAATATATGCGATAGGCGATTTTACAATTAGACGAGTGCTAAACAAGTACAAAGAGGTTGAATCACCATACAATACTTATCTGCACAAAGGCTTGCCTCCAGGACCAATTTGTTTGCCAGAAATTTCATCCCTCGATGCAGTTTTAAACAGAGAAGACCACGAGTATATTTTCTTTTGTGCCAAAGAAGATTTCTCAGGATACCATAATTTTGCCAGTACTTATGCTCAACACAAAGTAAATGCGCGTAAGTTTCATAAGGCGATGAACGCAGCAAAAATTTATAGGTAATGGATATTAAATTTGGAACAGATGGTTGGAGAGCCATAATTGCCAAAGAATTTACAGTCGAAAACGTAGCGAGAGTTACCGAAGGCGTGTGCGTGTATCTCAAAAAACATTTCGATAATCCATCAGTAGTAATTGGTCATGATTGTCGTTTTGCAGGAGATTTATTTACCGAAACAGCTGCCAAAGTTTTCTGTGAAAACGGAATCAAAGTTAAATTGGCGGTTGGTTACGTTTCTACACCAATGGTATCGTTGGGCACAAAGAAACTAAATGCTTCAATTGGAGTTATTATAACCGCAAGTCATAATCCTGCGGCTTATAGTGGGTATAAGTTGAAAGGCCATTACGGTGGGCCATTACTAGAAGAAGGCATTAAAGAAGTGGAGAGTTATATCCCTGACACAACCGAATTTAATTTTGATGATAGCTCTGTTGAATATTGGAAAGAAAAAGAATTAGTTGAGGAGGTAGATTTAGAAACAATGTATTGCGATCACCTCGAAAAAAACTTCGATTTAGACACCATCAGAAATGCCAAAATGACTTTTGCTTACGATGCCATGTACGGTTCGGGGCAAAATGTAATCAAACGATTATTGCCCAACGTAAAACGTTTTCGTTGTGAGCATAATCCTCATTTTTATGGCATTTCTCCCGAGCCTATTATGCGGAATTTGGGCGCACTTACCGAATACCTAAAAGCAGAAGGCGATATCGATTGTGCTTTAGTAAACGATGGCGATGCCGACCGCATTGGCATGATGGACGGCAACGGGAATTATATTGATGCGCACCATATAATGTTATTACTCATTAACTATTTGTACGAGCACAAAGGATACAAAGGCAAAATTGCAACGGGGTTTTCGAGTACCGTAAAAATTAAGCAACTCTGCGACCACTATGGTTTAGACCTTGATGTAGTACACATTGGTTTTAAGCACATCTGCGGAATTATGCTCAAAGAAGAAGTAATAATGGGCGGTGAAGAAAGTGGAGGAATAGCTGTTCAAGGACATATCCCAGAACGGGATGGTATTTGGAATGGAATGGTAATTTGGGAGTTTATGGCAAAAAGCGGTAAAACCATAGAAGAGCTTATACAAGAGGTGTACGATATTGTTGGCACCTTTGCTTTCGAACGAATAGACCTAACGCTGCCACAATTGCAAAAAGATGCCATTGTTGCAAAATGCAAAGCAGGGGAGTACACCCAATTTGGAGAATACAAAGTAGAGCGTTTAGAAGATTTAGATGGTTATAAATACATCCTCAGCGAGAGCGAATGGGTTATGATTCGTCCATCGGGTACAGAACCAGTACTACGAACTTATGCCGAAGGCGCAACCCAAGAAGACGCTTTTAAAATTTTAAAGGCTTGCCACAACGTGATTTTGGGTTAATCTAATTCGTTCGAATTTCTATATTTGTCAATATGGAGGATTAAAACTACCATAGTGCTTTTAGCGTTGATTTATGGGATTTCTATCAAAGTAAATGCTCAGTATTGGAAGGACGGGTATGTCGTAAAAACCTCTGGCGACACCATTAAAGGTCCTATTCATTTTAAAGAAAAGTTCCAATTGTACCAATACAAAGATGCGAGAGGTGTTATGTATGAAATTAGTAAGATTCAAGATTTTGGGTATTCGGACAAGGATGTTCAAAACAAAATAATGAGTAAATACTTTACATGAATTGGCAAACAACACCGCCCATTAAAGTCATGCTTACTATCCAGTAGCCTGAATTTATCCATATATATTTCCAACTTTTTCTTTCGAACATTGCATTGGTTGCTAATACACTAAATGCAATTCCAATACCAGCAATTAGACCATGAGCCGCACCGTGTTTAAATGTTCTGAAATTACCATCGGTGAGGCCTAACAGTTGTTTGGCTAGGTCTATAGTAGATTGTTCAGCATCCATAACAAGCGACTGAACTCCCATTTGATGTATCGTAATACCGATTAATGCAAAACTCATCAAGAGAGCGAAAACGTAGCTTAACCCAAAAATTAAAGCCATGTTGGCTCCTTCCATGCTTTCTTTTGTTACTCCAGCTTCTTTCATCCAAGCAGTTCCGAATACTTTAGGATTGTACCAAATTGCCCCAATTACTAGAGGAACAAGAGCAGATACAAAAATCATCCAAAATCTAATTTCAACTATCATAGTTTACAGGTTTATAGGTTTATTTGTCAAATGTATCAAAATAGAAGTAGCTTATTCGCTTGATTGATAAATTGTTATGAACGGGCTATCAAAGAGCAAGGTATATCATTGCTGCAGCAAAACCAATTAATACTATTCCAATTGTTTGATAAATACGTTTAAGAATGGTTGGCTGAATAAATGGTTTTAATTTTCCTGCAGTAGTGTTTTAGCAATGTCTATTGTAAATATTCCAGCAAGAATGGCACTAATAAATAACCAAACATTTGTTGTGTTTTGAAATTCGGTTTGAGCGTAAGCCAAAAACCCAATCCAATACAAAAAAACCGCAGGGTTTATAAAGTTAACTAAAAACCCTTTCGCGAAAAATCTAGAATAATCTGATTTATTGATGGAAGCAGTACCTTCAGTTCTTGTCGCTACGTTTGGCGAAATAATATATTTTAACCCCATCGAAAACAGGAGTAGCCCTCCTGCAATTGCTAACCAAAATTGATTATGAACGTCTTTTAAAAAAGGAATGGCACCTAACGCACAAATAGCTACAGCGACAATATCGCTAACAATAATGCCTAAAGCAGTTGAAATTCCTGCTCGAACTCCTTTTTCTAACGTGGCTTGTAATAATGTGAAAACAACGGGACCAATAAAGACTATTGTTCCTAATCCAATGAGGTATCCATTAAGGAAAATCAATGAATATTTTAGGTGTTAAACCATTTCCAAAGTTTAGATAAACCAGTCAGTTTAGGTTCTGCTAGTTGTTGTGTAGTTTCAACTGGTGAGCTTTCATCAACTAATTCGTCAGAAAATAAAGGATCGTGTTTTTGAACCTTTTTCTTCTTTTTCTTCTTTTTCGAAATAACTGAAGAACCCACATTGTTTAGTGCATAGTGTTCCTTTCGTTTTTTTGCAATTATATCTTGCTTTTTCTGTAAGTTTTTTTCAAACTCTTGATCTTTCTTCTTTTTTTCTCTTTCAGTAACAAATTCGTTGTCGCCCGTGTTTCGCTCATCGTCTTGCCTTCTAGAACGCTTGGCGTACCCCGCGTCAATACTAGATTTCCTTGCTAATTTACGTTGTTTGTGCTCCTCTGCTTTCTTTTTCTTGAACTCAGTTTCTTCCATCATTACACCATCAACCTCAATCATCTTCGGTGGCGGTGGCGGAGGTAAATCAATTTTCTTCACAACTTTTAATCCAGTAAGTTTTTCAGCTTTTACCGTTTCAATGTGCTCAGCGCTATCATAATCAATTGGCTCTTCGAATTCAGGTGCAGGGTTTATAATCTCCTCACCGTTTTCGTCCAATTTATTTTTTGGAACAACAACAATTACTTCAACCTTTTTTGGATCAGCTTTCTTTTCCGGTTTTGGAGCTTCAACTTTTTCAACAATTTTTTCTTCTGGTATGGTTTCTTTAACTTTAACCACAACTTTTTCTTCAGTAACTACTTCCGCCACAGTAGAATTACCAAAATGCTCCGAAACGGCAGGAACCAATTTATCATCCACTTTACTGTTGGGATGCGTGTTCATTTCAGTTTTATGTTCGCTCGCTAAATAATTTATAATCTCTGCGGGCTTTACATCTAGTTTTCTTGCTAATTGACCTAATCTCATGGTTTGCTCTCTTATAATAAGTTTGCAAAGGTACAAACACCTATCAAATTATAGCACCAAAATCATTAATTATTACAATTCTGAAACGAGTTTTAAAGCGGTACATTTGTATTTATTCTTAATTGTGTTGATGAATAAAAACTCTTTCGATGTCATTATAATTGGTGGCGGCTTGGCAGGTTTGCTCTGTTCTATCGACTTACATAAAAGAGGATTTTCGGTGCTGGTAATCGAAAAAAAGAGTTATCCGTTACATAAAGTTTGTGGCGAATATATTTCTAACGAAGTGCTGCCATACCTTAAAAGATTGGGATATAATCCAAGTGATTCAGGTGCAAAAGAGATCAGTAGGTTTATGATTAGCTCATCAAACGGAGCATCAGAAACGTGCGAGATGGAAATGGGAGGGTTTAGTTTAAGTCGTTATAAACTTGACCACGATTTGTTTGAATTGGCATCAAGTTTAGGTGTGGAACTAATATCGAATACGGCTGTCACAGAAATCAGTTTTAATGATGATGAATCGTTTGAAGTCAAAACAGTGGAAAAGACTTATGGTTCTAATGTGGTAATTGGAGCGTACGGAAAACGTTCGAATATCGACAAGGGGTTGGGGCGTGATTTCTTTTCAAAACGAACAAGTTATTTAGGGGTTAAACATCATTTTAAAGGTGAGCACGAAGACGATTTAGTCTGTCTTCATAACTTTGATGGCGGATATTGTGGTGTTTCGAAAGTAGAAAATGGCTTGATAAACATTTCTTATCTAATAACTAATGATGTCCTCAAAAGATACAAGAATATCAACGAATTAGAGCAAGTTCATTTGTCTAAAAACCCTTTTTTGAAAAATATTTTTGAGAATTCTACGCCTGTTTTTGAAAAGCCTTTGGTAATTAGTCAAATTAATTTTGGTATTAAACAAACGGTAGAAAAACATGTGCTAATGATTGGGGATGCCGCAGGTATGATTCACCCTTTGTGTGGAAATGGGATGGCAATGGCAATTCACTCAACTAAACTATGCTCTAACCAAGTGAGCGAATTTTTATCTCAAAAAATATCTAGAAAAGAAATGGAGAGTAGGTATCGTAATGTGTGGGACAAAGCATTTAAAAGACGCTTAAAACTTGGAAATTTGATGCAGCCTTTATTCGGCAAAGGTTGGACTTCAAACACGGCATTAAGAGTAATTAAAATTCTGCCTAGCATTCTTCCTAAAGTGGTGTCATTATCTCACGGAGCACCGATTCAATAACTGGCACGAAAATATACTCCTTTGAGTCAAATTTATTAATTCGTATTTTCACATAAAATTAAACAGAATGAAAAATATACTTATAACTATTGCCTTGGTTGCTTTTACGGCAATTGGATTTTCCCAGAAAATTGATTCGAAAAAATCGTACATCGAATTTGAAATTGATAACATGATTTTTAGAACTGTTGAAGGCAAAATATCTGGAATGACAGGAACAGTTAATTTTAATGAAACCGATTTATCAAATTCAAGTTTTAACGTTTGCCTAGATCCAGCAAGTATTGATACCGAAAGTGAGGAAAGAGATACACACCTTAAAAATTCTGATTTTTTCGATATTAGTAAATATACAAAACTCTGTTTTGTATCTACGTCTATAACTAAAGGTGGGAGTAACTATTTGGTAAAAGGCAAGTTGACAATGTACGACACCACTGCCGGTGCCGAAATTAAATTCAAGGTAGTTGGTAACCAGTTAATCGGAGAAATGGAAGTAAACCGTTTCGATTTTAACCTTGGAGTTGCTGAGTATGACGGCACAAGTATGTGTGGCGATATTGCAACAATTAAAGTTGTTTGTGTGTTGGTTAAGTAGCTTCGCATCTAATTATTTGCCCTTTTAAAGGCTTGATTTAGCTCTTTAAAATCTAATTTTCCGTTAACGGTTTTTAGATAATCGACTACCACTAAGGCTTTTTTTAGTCTTGTTTCAGTGCTTTTTGGTTTTCCAATTAAATGAAGTAAAGTTCGTTGTTTACCTTTTGTGAGGCTATGAAAAACTTTGTTGCCCTCATGATCTTGATGTAATAATTCTTGCAGCCCTTCGGGCATAGGTAAACCATACTCGCTTTCATCTGGTTTTAGTACAATGTTAAGTTCTGTAAATTGAGAAGCTAAGAGTTGCTGTCTTCGCTCTTTGTTTATGTTGATGAAGTATTTGCCTTCGCCTTTAGGCATCAAGGCACATTGAAATTCTATTTCGCCATTAATCCTACAAAACACCCTTTTGTTATTGTTTGCAATTAATTCATTTGCAATTTTTTGAGGTATTTCGAAGCAGTATTGCCAAACAGCAGAATTTAATAAATCAACTTCGGCTATAAACGCATAATTATTCATTTTTTATCCTCCCATTTTATTAATTCTAGGTCACTGAATTCAACCGACTCATTTCCAATATTCCGTAACGAAATTGTAAGCGAATCATCAAAGTTATTAGGTACTTTAAAATTGATGAATATTTTCTCACTTTCGTTATTTGACTCAATAACAACTCCCTGATGAAGTTGAAAACGATTATTTTTTAGTTCAATAAAAGAAGGTGTAGTTGTTTTCTTCCGCCATGCTGTAATTTCAATATAATTCCCCATCTTAATTTCAATAGTTTGAATAGGGAGTTTGGTGTGTTTAGCCAGTGTAAGGGATTTACCTCGGTTTAGTTTTGTAATGCTAACGCTGAATTTTTTTGAGATTATCTCAGCATCAATTTTTAATTTGAAAACTCGCTCTCCAGTTGTTTTATTTAGAAATACTTCTTCGATTGAAATCAGTGAATTATTGAGTTTGTGAAGTATAATATTCCGAATTTCTTGTTTAGTCTTGCTACGAGAATAAACCCAAAATACAGAGTGTTCGTGCATTATTTTCCAAAAGGGAATGTTGCCAATCCAATTTTCACATCGGTTTGTTTTCCGATTAAAAAAGTAGGTGTTAGGGTAAATAATTTTGAGTTGAGCGATTCTTTCCCACCGGGTAATGTATCCAGCGTAAACTTTACCAAACCGAAGTCCTTGTTGTGGTAAACAACTCGAATGAAACGCTAATACTGTTCCAGAAAAGAGGAGTAGAGGAGTGTCAGGCTTCTTGTTTTGCTCTATAAAACCAACGGTTTCTCTGAAATTTAAAGGTGAGAATTTGCCTAATTTGCCGATGTTTCCAATTCTGCAGCCACTTACCAAGACCACCATGGCTAACAGCATGGGAGAAACGTACTGCACCTTGAATAGTTTTGGGAAAAACCAGAAGATAGTAAGAATAGCTATTCCAATACTTGGAATGGTTAAATATTGAATGGGCAAGGTGTAGTGCAATTCATAGTGTTTGCCAACGATAATAAGCTGAACAACGTAAGTGAAAAGCACTCCAGTGATAACCCGAATTAAGAAATTTGATAGTTTTTGTTTGTTGAGTATAGTCATTGTCAAAGCAATCACGAGAACAATGATCCCAATAATAATAGAATATTCTATTGTTAACGCCTTTGCGATGTTATCGAAAAGTGATTCTGTATTTATCAAATTCTTTTTTCCTGTTCCGTATTTCCCATCGTGAGTAGCTATACCAATTATAAAAGATGCAAATTCCCCGAGTCGCGACCAGATTGGAATAGTAAAAACAAAAAAACTGCCAACAGTAGAACCCAATAGCCATGCTCTGCTTTTCAATGTAGAACATAGGAAAATCGGAATTATTAATAAACTTATCGAAGTGAATTTTGTTGCAATAGCTAACCCTAAAATAATCCCGACACCGAGAATCGAACTTTGCGTTAGCGATTTCCCTTGGTATAATTTCCAAAATTGAGAAGCAGTAAGCGCAATGAAAACGAGGTAGACGCTATCTAATAGTTGATCTGGATTAGTGGTAGTAAAACCTGTTATTCTAAATAATATTAGGAAAGGAATGCATTGATAAAGAAGGGCTACGTATGTGCTTTTAAACGATTTGAAAATATGCCATGCTCCAACAAATAATATTAGCGCTTTAATAATAGAAAGTATAATAGTTACCCAAAATATGTAATATTCAGGCTTAGAAAGCACGTCTGTAACTACATCATTACCTAGTTCAGAAAATAAATGAATGAGCCAAATACAGTACCCCGCTAAAATGTGTAAAGGTGTCCCTGGGTTGTCGTAATGACCAATTTCCCAATTGCCGTCAGCTACATTAATTCCGTTAAAAAGGTAGATGTAAGAAGGGTCTGGTGTGCTCCAATGATACGGAGGAGCATAATTTATTTTAAAAACCTCAATACCAAATAAAATTATGGGGAGAATAAGTAGGAGTACGGGAGTTAGAAAGCTACGCACAAACAATTATAAAAAGAAAGAATTCTTTGGTAGGACAAAACGCGCGGTTAGATACTTCACAATTCAAATATAGTCGAATAAGCTATCAATTAGTAATTTAGCATTAGAATAAGAATACCTTTGCACGCTCAAAACAGTAACTACTATGCAATCAATCAGAGACATTGCCATTATCGCCCACGTTGACCACGGAAAAACGACCTTAGTTGATAAAATTATTGATGAGTGCAAAACCCTAGATGAAAGAACCGAAAGAACCGAATTACTGCTTGATAACAATGATTTGGAGCGAGAAAGAGGAATTACAATTCTATCTAAAAATGTTTCTGTTCTCTACAACGATGTAAAAATCAATGTAATTGATACCCCCGGTCACGCTGATTTTGGCGGAGAAGTAGAGCGAGTTTTAAAAATGGCAGATGGCGTTTTACTGTTGGTCGATGCTTTTGAAGGCGCAATGCCTCAAACACGTTTCGTTTTAGGGAAAGCCCTAGAGTTAGGTTTAAAACCAATTGTTGTAGTTAACAAAGTCGATAAAGAAAACTGTACACCAGATTTGGTTCAGGAAGCAGTTTTCGATTTAATGTTTAGCCTAGATGCTACAGAAGATCAGTTAGATTTTGTAACTATTTTTGGTTCATCAAAACTAGGTTGGATGAGCTTAGATCATGCAAAGCCGACAACTAACATTGTTCCGTTATTGGATGCTATTCTTTCTGAAATTCCAGAAGCTCCGTATAGAGAAGGAGAGCCTCAAATGCAGATTACATCTCTTGATTATAACAAGTTTGTCGGTAGAATTGCCGTAGGAAGAATCTTTAGAGGTAACCTCGAAGAAGGTAAAGATTATATGCTTTGTAAGGCAGAGGGCGTTAAAAAGAAGGTAAGAATTAAGGAGTTGTACGTATTCGAAGGGATGGGTAAAACGAGAGTTAAAACAGCTCGAAGTGGTGATATTTGCTCAATGGTAGGTATTGAAGGTTTCGAAATAGGAGACACTCTATCTGATATTGAAAACCCAGAAGAAATGCCAAGGATAAGCATTGACGAGCCTACAATGAGTATGTTGTTTACTATCAATAACTCACCATTTTTTGGTAAAGAAGGTAAATTCGTTACTTCTCGTCACTTAAGAGATAGATTGTATCAAGAATTAGAGAAAAATTTGGCGCTTAAGGTCATCGATACTGATGCTGAAGATAAATTTGATGTTTACGGGCGTGGAATTTTGCATTTGTCGGTGCTTATTGAAACTATGCGTAGAGAAGGGTATGAGCTACAAGTTGGTAAACCTCAAGTTATTTTCAAAGAAATAGATGGTATTAAAAACGAGCCTTACGAAACCTTAGTGATAGATATCCCTGAAGAGTTTTCAGGAAAGGCTATCGATTTGGTAACACAGCGAAAAGGTGATATGCTGGTAATGGAGCCAAAAGGAGATTTACAACATTTAGAGTTTGATATTCCTTCTCGTGGCTTGATTGGGTTGAGAAACAACATGCTTACCGCAACTTCGGGCACAGCGGTTATGACACATCGTTTCAGAGAATATGCGCCTTATAAAGGTGAAATTGGCGAACGAACTAAAGGGTCTTTAATTTCGATGGATGCAGGTCAATCTACCGCCTTTGCGATTAATAGATTACAAGACCGTGGTCGTTTCTTTGTTGAGCCAGGTGATGTGATTTACAAAGGTCAAGTAATAGGTGAGCACACTAGAGATAATGACCTGGAAATCAACCTGGTAAAAGGAAAGCAATTGACTAATATGCGTAAATCAGGTACTGATGAGGCTATGAAGATTGCACCGAAAGTTAAGTTCTCTTTAGAGGAATTTATGGAGTATATCAAAGAAGATGAGTACTTAGAAGTTACTCCAAAAAGCTTACGAGTTAGGAAGATAAAATAATCGGTTCCTTGCTCTGTGTATAAAGTTGAGGTGAGTGTTTTTTCAAAGAAAGGTATAGCCTAATCCCAAATATTTCTCGAAAACAACATTTTGTGCACCAGAGTTTCCTTTAGTTCGAACTTTTGGGAAGGTGATTTATGGTTGATAATAAATTTAAATGCGTATCGGAGAGTTAACCAGTAAGCCGTAAATAGATTATTGTGTAGTGTAGGATGTTTGTTTAAATCATAAAACAAATAGCGATGAAATTAATAGATTTTTTTGAGGAATACGGATCAGTCCTAAAAGTTGGGGAGTAAAAAATAGTTTTCTTTGCCTGACGGACAATTTTCATGGAAAATTCAAAAGAATTATTGGAGCTATTACTACCTAGTTTTATAGTTAACCATTTTACATTTCTTACAAGTAGTTTAGATGAGGATTACTTGCATTTATACTTTGAGGAAAAGAACGATACATCTTTATTTATCAGCAAGAAAGTTGAATCTAAAGGTTTTCACAATGAGGTTATTATTGAAGATTTTCCGTTAAGGGGGAAGCTAGTATACCTACATATAAAAAGACGTAGATGGCGTGATGTTAATACAAAAGAAACCCTCCAACGAGATTGGAACAGTATTGCAAAAGGAACTCGAATGACAAATGAATTCGCAACTTTTTTAAAAGAGATTAATCGATACCAATAATGTAAGCACCCAAACCATAGCCAATATTTACGGGGTAAACGGAAAGAAACTGCAACGTCAGTACCGAGACTATTTGAGTGAATTTAAAGAGTGGAAACAACTTAATCAGGCTTCAACGTGGTTAGTCTATCCTGAGAATATAGGGAAACAATTATCTATTGATGAAGTAGCATTATCTCAAGGCGAGCTATACACAGTGGTAACCAATAAGAAGGCGAAAGGACGTGCTGGCTCTATTGTAGCGATAATAGCAGGAACTAAGTCGGACGAAGTAATAAAGTATCTACAAAAAATACCAGCAGGAAAACGAAGAAAAGTTGAAGAGATAACGCTTGACATGGCAGGAAGTATGAAGTTAATTTCTAAAATATGCTTTCCTAGAGCTGTGCAAGTAATTGATCGATTCCATGTACAACAATTAGCTAATGAAGCTGTGCAGGAACTAAGAATCAAGTACCGTTGGCAAGCCTTAGATGATGAGAATGAATGCATTAAAAATGCTAAAGAAAATGGTTACAGCTATCAGGCTGAAACATTTAGTAATGGAGATTCGAGAAAACAATTATTAGCCAGAGGTAGACACTTGCTTTATAAGAGTACTGAAAAGTGGACTACTAACCAAAGAGAAAGAGCTGTCATACTGTTCAGAGAATACCCTAACCTGGAGAGAGCGTATCAACTCACGAATCAATTACGCAATATCTACAATCATTGCACTGATAAAAATATTGCAATGACAAGGTTAGCTCAGTGGTACAACACGATAGAAAAAACTGATTTTAAAAGCTTTAGAATAGTAATGAATACAGTGAGTTTAAATTACCAGGGGATACTAAACTATTTTGATAACAGAAGTACTAATGCTTCTGCTGAGTCTTTTAATGCTAAAATAAAAGCTTTTAGAGCGCAACTCAGAGGTGTGAGAAACAAAGAGTTTTTCCTTTTCAGACTTACTCGTATTTATGCCTAGTCCCCAACTTTTGATCTTGATCCGTAATCCTTCTCTGGCTAGGTATTTTACCTTGGTGTCGTAACTCTTACGTTTGGGCATCCTTTTTTGAGAGTGTCGAAACGAAATAATAGTCAGATGTGTTTCAAAAATCAATAATGAAGTCTTAGATAAGCTGTCCGAAAAACTACCAACTCCAATTCTATCAAAAAATAATTGTCGAACCAATGGAATGAACAAAGTAATTGAACTAACGGCTATAGAGAACAAGGGTCAGGGGTTTAAAAAAGAAAAGCCGTCAAAAATGACAGCTTTTCCGCTTTGGTACCCGAGGCCGGGGTCGAACCGGCACGACCGCAATGGTCACAGGATTTTAAGTCCTGCGTGTCTACCAGTTCCACCACTCGGGCAACATTAAAACTGATAAATACTTTAAAAAAACAACCCTCACGAGTGAGGGCTATTTTAAAGAACTGAGCGAAAGACGGGATTCAAACCCGCGACCCCCACCTTGGCAAGGTGATGCTCTATCAGCTGAGCTACTTTCGCTTGTTTCATTACAAAGCAACCCTTGTAACAGACCGCAAAAATATAATTTTTTTGCAATGCGTATCAACCTCCTGTTAGTTTTTTAATTTCATTTAACTTCATCAAGGCCTCTACAGGAGTAAGTGTATTAATATCAATATTTTCTATCTCCTCTTTTATTTGCGAAAGAACGGGATCATCCAGCTGAAAAAAGCTTAATTGAAAATCTTCGGTTGATTGAGATTTAATCTTAGCCTTACCACTCTTATTCTCCCCTGCACTTTTTTTTATCTTCCAGCTGTTCTAATATTTTATTAGCTCTTTTAACCACCTTAGCAGGCATTCCCGCCATTTGAGCGACATGAATTCCAAAACTGTGTTCACTTCCGCCCGGGATCAGTTTCCTTAGAAAAATAATACGATTGTTAATCTCCTTTATCGCTACATTGTAATTTCGAATGCGTTTAAATGAATTGGTCATGTCATTTAACTCGTGATAATGAGTCGCAAATAGCGTTTTTGCCCTCAGTTTGTTTTCATGAATAAATTCTGCAATTGCCCAGGCGATTGAAACCCCATCATAAGTACTTGTTCCCCTCCCTATTTCATCCAACAGCACCAAACTTCTATCCGATAAATTATTTAGAATGCTTGCCGTTTCATTCATCTCAACCATAAAGGTCGATTCGCCCAAAGAAATATTATCCGATGCCCCTACTCTGGTAAATATTTTATCAACCACACCAATTCTTGCTTGATTTGCGGGCACAAAACACCCCATCTGGGTCAAGAGTACAATAAGAGCTGTTTGTCTTAACAAAGCAGACTTACCTGACATATTTGGGCCCGTGATCATAATTATTTGTTGCTTGGCATTATCCAAATAGACATCGTTAGCAACGTAAGGCTCTCCGATTGGTAATTGCTGTTCTATAACAGGATGCCTACCTCCAATAATATCAATGTCATGTGAATCATCTATTATGGGTTTTACATAGTTATTTTCAATGGCCAATGTTGCAAAAGAGAGTAAACAATCTAACTGAGCGATTAAGTTCGCGTTTGTTTGAACTGGGATAATATAGTCCGACAAGCTTACTATTAACTCATTATATAACCGGGTTTCCAACGCTTGAATTTTATCTTCTGCACCCAATATTTTTGTTTCGTATTCTTTAAGCTCTTCTGTAATATACCGCTCAGCTCCCGTTAAGGTTTGCTTTCTTATCCACTCTTCAGGTACCTTATTTTTGTGAGCATGAGTCACCTCCAGGAAATAACCAAACACGTTATTAAACCCAATTTTCAAGGATGAGATTCCTGTTCGCTCTATTTCGCGTTGTTGAATTTGAACGAGGAAGTCTTTGCCTGAAAAGGCAATGTTCCGCAACTCATCTAACTCCGAATTTACACCTTCTTTAATTACATTGCCTTTGTGTACCAGTAATGGAGCATCTTCATTAATTTCATTTTCAATCTTATCCCTGATAAATTCGCAAAGATTTAACTGATCTCCTATTTTCTTCAACTCATCGTTCGATGAATTAATACAAGTTTGTCTTATTGGCTGAATCGCATTTAATCCACGCTTTAACTGCACAACCTCTCTTGGCGTAATTCTACCCACCGATACCTTAGAAATTAAACGTTCCAAATCTCCTACCTCCTTAATGTGTTGTGCTAAGTTCTCTTTAAGTTCAACATAATCCTTGAGGTATTCTACCACATTTAATCTATTCTGAATTGCTATTACATTCTTTAACGGAAGTGCCATCCAACGTTTCAACAACCTTGCTCCCATTGGAGAAATTGTTTTATTGATTACCTCAAGTAAAGTAGTAGCGCCTTCATTGGGAGAATAGAATAACTCTAAGTTTCTAATGGTAAACTTATCTAACCAGACATACTTCTCCTCTTCTATTCTAGCTATAGAAGTAATATGTCCGACTTGTTTGTGCTCTGTTTCTGCAAGGTAGTGCAACGCACCTCCTGCCGCAATTGTGGCCAGCGGCATTCCATGAATGCCAAAACCTTTGAGAGAATTGGTTTTAAAATGCTTTAATAACAGATCATCAGCAAACTCATTTGTGAAGACCCAGTCTTCAAGACAATAGGTATGAAACTTATCGCCAAAGTTTTTTTCGAAAAGAACATCTTTATTCCTTTGATACAGTACTTCAGTCGGACTAAAACTTTGTAGCAATTTATCAATGTAGAGAACGCTTCCTTGAGCAATCATAAATTCACCTGTAGATAAATCTAAAAATGCTACGCCTGATTCTTTCTTATCAGAATGAACAACAGCTAAAAAATTATTGGAACGATGATCCAGTACTTTGTCACTCATTGCTAAGCCAGGTGTGATCAACTCTGTAACGCCTCTCTTTACAATTTTTTTCTCCTTACTCGGTGCTTCTAACTGTTCACAAATAGCAACTCGTAATCCGGCACGAACCAACTTGGGTAAATAGGTGTCGACAGAGCGGTGTGGAAATCCCGCTAATTCAAGTTTCTCTCCACCGTTGTTTCGGGCAGTAAGCACTATACCCAGAATTTTAGAGGCTTTAATTGCATCCTCTCCAAAAGTTCCGTAAAAATCACCTATACGAAACAATAACATTGCATCCGGGTGCTTTGCCTTAATCGCAAAATACTGCTTCATCAAAGGCGTAACCTTTGCTGGTGTTTTCTCTTTAGTTGCCATAATAATTGAGGAAAGTAAAAATATGAAGTT
>JAESTK010000034.1 GCA_016763645.1 Flavobacteriales bacterium | reverse complement strand
TGGAAGAAGGTGATGATTACAACGGTAACATTACAATGGATATTGATCTTGGAGGTAAGCTTTCAACCATCGAAAATGAAGATTATGAGAACTTTAAATTCGAAGGTAATTTAATCATTTTAGATATGAAATACGTATCAGTAAGTCTGCCTTATGATGTTGATATGAAAAGTCTGTACATGGAGTTTTCACCTCAATTCGTTGAGTTAACTTCATTCGAAACAAAAGTCGGCAATAGTGATTTTGCTGGAAAAGGAAGGGTAGAAAACTTTTTAGCATATACATTTAAAGATGAACCTTTAAAAGGAACGTTTGATATGAACTCAAACTATATCGATGTAAATCAGTTCATGGAAGAAGAAACTTCAGAGGATTCAGAATCTGATGAAACGACTGATGCAGAAGGTGCTGAAACAACAGAAGAAGGAGTAGCAGAAGTTCCTAGTAATATTGATTTTGTAATGACAATGGACATCAAAAAAATGTTGTATGATGATATCGAAATGGAAAACATAAACGGAGGCGTTATAATTCGAGATTCTCAAATGAAGTTGGATAATCTTTTTATCAACATGATTGATGGCAGTGTGAACATGAACGGAACGTACGATACGCGAGCCGAATTACCCAAAGTTGATTTCACTTATAACATCAAACATTTTGATGTGCCAACCATGTACAAGATGTTCAATACAGTTAAAAAGTTAGCGCCAATCGCAGAAAATGCAACAGGAAAACTGTCAACCGATTTAGAAATGCACTGTCTGCTAGACAATAAAATGGAAGTTGATTTAAATACGTTAATCGGTGGTGGTAAGTTAGTAACCGAAAATATTGTTGTTGAAGGAACAGAAGTATTAAACCAACTTGCAGATGCTCTGAACCAACCAAAATACAAAAAAATGGTATTGAATGATAACACTATATTCTATGAGTTTCGAGATGGTAGAATGTTCCTCGATCCGTTCGATATGAAAATCAGCAACAGCAACGCAACAGTTTCAGGATCACAAGGTTTTGATGAGTCGATGGATTACAAAATGGCGATGGATATCCCAACTTCCGAATTTGGTTCGGAGGCTACAAATATGGTTAATGGTTTACTTTCTGAAGGAGATAAATACGGTTTGAACGCAACTGTTCCGGAGCGAATTAATGTTGATGTATTTATTTTAGGAACAGTATCAGAACCAAAAGTTTCATTAGGTCCAGCAGGCGGTACTAAGCCTACTATAAAAGACATTAAAGAGAAGGTGATTGAAGAAGTAAAGGAAGTAATTGAAGAAAAAGTAGAAGAGGTAATTGAAGACACTAAAGAAAAAGCGAGAGAAGAGGCTGATAAAATTTTAAAAGTTGCGGAAAAGCAGTCAACCGAAATTAAAAAACAAGCAAAATCAAGTGCTGCCCAAATTAAAAAGGAGGGGTATTCGCAGGCCACTAATCTAGAAAAAGAAGCTTCAAACCCTATTCAAAAAGCTGCAGCAAGAGTTGCTGCAGATAAAGTGAGAAAAGAGGCAGATAAGAAAGAAAAACAAGCAATTGCAGAAGGCGACAAGCAAGCCAAAGCAGTTATGGATAAAGCCAAAAAGGAAGCTGACGATTTGTTGAAGTAATACATGAAGGTTAGGAAAAGTATATTTTGGGATACAGATTTCGAAAAATTATCGATTGAATTGGATATGGACTTTGTCATTCATCGAGTTTTAACGAGAGGAAATATTGAGGAATTCAAGTTTATTTTTAAAACATATACCAAGCAACAAGTTATTAATGCAATTTCGGGAAGAAATAATGTAGATGGTAAAACAATCAATTTTTTGAAAAACTTGTTCGATGTGGACGTTTCTAAAATCCCAGAATGTCGTTATCAACTAAGGCCGTAAACGAAAAATTAATAGACTTAACAAGAAAGTTACAGTCTATTGAATTGCTTAGAAGCCATAGGTTGGTTGGAGGAACAAACCTTGCGTTGCGATTTAATCATAGGCTTTCTATCGATATCGATTTGTTCTGTGATACGACTCCAGATATCCATCTAGCAAAGGCCATTGAAAGTGAAATCAAAAACTTGTTTCAATCTAAAGATGTTACAGTTACGTCTGTAAAATCGATTGGTGTTTTTCTCGTAATAAAAGGCATTAAAGTTGATATTGTAAATTACAGAATGAATTGGCTCAATCAATCAGAATTGGTTAGTGGAATTAACGTAGCTAGCCTTGAGGACATCATTGCAATGAAACTTGAAACGATCACCGACAGAGGGTCGAGAAAAGATTTTTATGACATACACCTTTTTTAAATAAAGGGTATTCATTAGAGAAAATGATAGAAATTTCTGAGCAAAAGAGTGGGAGAGAACTAACAACTAGAATACTATTATCGCTCAATTATTTTACATCTGCCGAAAATGCTGAAATGATAAATAACCAAGTCATCTCGCTTGAAAACACTACATGGAATACAGTGAAGAGTGAAATTAGTAATGTGCTAGTTGAGTATAATAAAAAATTATTTTTAGGAGATAGTGATGAGAATTAGTGTAGCGTTAATCGTTTTTTTGATTGTTTCGACTCTTGTTTCGGCACAAGACCTCTGCCAAAACATTACCGATAAAAAAGCGCTGAAATATTACAAAGAAGGCATCGATAAAAAGAAAAACAAGAAAGATGCCCGAATGGAAGCCCTTCAAAATGCGCTTGAATTAGAACCCTATTTTGTGGCAGCAAATTGTAGATACGGCAGAGAATTGGCAAGGACATTAAATTACGAAAAGGCATCTTTTAATCCTTGCGAAAAGTATTTTCAAGTAGTTGTAGATAGTTGCCCTAATTACCATTCAGACCCGTACTACTACTTAGGAATTATTGCTTACGAGAACGGAGAATATGTAAAAGCGACCGATTTTTATAAAAAATTTATGAATTTTCAGAGCGATAATGACGATGCCTATGCTCGTGATTACGATAGAAAACACGAACAAGCAAAATCAGATTATAAATGGGCAAGGTTCTATGCTTTTCATCAAGACAAGGACGTGCCCTATAATCCAGTAATTGTTGAGGGGCCAAGTATGGAGCACGATGAATATTTGCCACTTATATCTCCAGACAATGAAAGAATGTACATCACTCAACGATTGAAAATTAAACAAGAAATTCAGCGAAGTGTAGCCGAACGAGACGATATAATGAATACAGAACTATTCGTTTTTTGTAGAAGGGGAGAGGGAGGTGGTTTTCAAAAGCCTGAGCTAATGCCAAAACCTTTTAATATGGATCCGGAAGCAAATTATGGAGGAGCTTCAATTTCTATCGACAATAAACACCTTTTTTTTACAATTTGTGCCGAGGGGAAAATGGGATATACCAATTGCGACATTTATCAAACAGACCTTGTTTATGGATTTAATGACATTACAGAAGTGAGGGAGTGGCATTGGACAGAGCTACGAAATTTAGGCCCAAATATAAACACGGAAGACGGTTGGGAATCTCAGCCCACCATTTCTGCAGATGGTAAAATGTTGTATTTCGCCAGTTATCGAAAGGACAGCAGAGGAATTGATATATATTTTAGTAAGCGATTACCAGATGGCTCTTGGGATGTTGCCGAAAATCTTGGAGAGCCCATCAATACAGAGTATAATGATAAGTCTCCATTTATGCATACCGATAGCGAGACTTTATATTTTTCGTCTGACGGACAGATGGGATTTGGAAAATACGATGTGTTTTTTGCCCGAAAAGATAACGATGGTAATTGGCAAGAACCAATGAACATAGGTACACCGATTAACAACGAAGGCGACCAGCATGGTTTTGTGGTAAGCACCGATGGGAAAACGGTTTATTTCGGCTCTAACCTCATTAAAGAAGGAGGAAAAGGAGGGTATGACATTGTCTCCTTTGAACTCTACGAAGCCGCCCGCCCAGAAAGGGTTGTGTTCCTTAAAGGTAATGTTAGGGATGAACATGGTAATGTAGTAAAGGATGCCTCAATAGAGATGAAAAATGTTGAAACCGATATGATTACATCTTTTGATGTAGACACCGTTGACGGTTCGTATGCAGCAGTTGTTACACTAAAGAAAGACCAAGATGTAATTGTTAGCGTAAAAGCGCAAGACAAAGTGTTTAATTCTCATTATTTTAAGTCAGACGACACAATTACTAACACCTTTAAAGAGTTGGAATTAGAGTTAGAACACATACACCCAGGTAAACCATTTACGTTGTACGATATTTATTTCGATCATGCCTCAGCTGAGCTAACCAAACCGAGTAAATCGATGCTCGATGAGTTTGCGAAGTATTTAAAGGAACACCCAAATTTGGTAATAGCGATATACGGGCATACCGATAACAATGGCGAATCGGAAAGTAACCTACATTTATCTACCGATAGGGCTTTTTCAGTTCTGTCTTATTTGCAAGAAGACGGTATTACGAAAGAGCGGATGAGTTTTAAAGGTTTTGGAGAAACAAAGCCCGTTGCGCCAAACAATACTGCAGAAAATAGGGCGAAAAATAGAAGAACGGAGTTTATGATTGTTTCGAATTGATGAAGATGAAAATCACGGATTGCAAATCCGTGAGAGCAGGTTAATAAATAAATCACGGATTGCAAATCCGCGAGAACTGGGATTGTAATTAGAACCGATAGTGGTTTTAGTTGTGCTCCTTTTTATAAATTGGTAGATGATTATCATCTACTATTTGCAACAGGTCAAGCTAGTAATTCAATACTGAAAGAGAAAGTCTCGCGGGCAGAAAAAGCGGTGAAACACTTGCATTTATCTCAAGGAGAAAAACACCAACATTTTATCAATTTTAAATACCAAGCCAAAAGCTGGCACAAAGAACAGCAGTGCTATTCAAAGATTGAAAGTACTGGACTAGGGATGAATGTGAGGCATTTCATTAGCAACTTAGAAGAAAGAGAAGCTAGAGAAATCTATTTCGGATTTTATGTGCTTAGAGGAGAGGCAAGTGAAAATAGAATAAAAGAAGTAAAAAACATGTGCTTCTCCGATAGACTTTCCAACCATGGATATCGGGCAAATTTCTTTCGCCTTTTTATCAGCAGTCTTGCTTATGAAATGTTTTTATTGATCAAACAAAAAATCAAGAAAACCTCTGTTGAGGCCGCAAAGAAATGGCAAATAAGTTCCATAAGGACTTATCTGTTAAAGGTTGGAGCAACAATAAAAATTACAAAAAAAAGAATCTTTTATCAGCTATCCAAAGCCTTTGTTTACAAGGATTTGTTTCGAGAAATTATCACGCAGTAAAGGTTGTTGTTCCAAGACAACAGCCTTGGAATAAGTATGCCCAGTTGTTAAAATAGCGTTGTTTTTACCTGGAAAACATTCGAAAAACTACTTCGGTTCATAAAATGAATCAAAAATACACCTTGATTTTTCACTATCTCAGCATCTGAAAATTTGAATGCAAGGATTGATCGATTTATTTATATGGTGAATAATACGGGTTAACCGTCCTCTCGGATTTGCACTGTGATAGGTATATACCCCCTGCAAAAACACACCAAAATCATCCATTTAGGGGCGCCAATATTGGCGGATTCAGTTATATCGGGAGTTTCAATGAATTTTTAAATTTCTTTTAAAAGTGCTTTAATTTCTTTGTCTGAAATAGAATCTTGATCTCCTTTGTTAAAAATAGAAAACAGCAGAACCTCTGTATCTGTAATTTTCACATAAGACATTATTCTTACTCCGCCAGATTTCCCTTTTCCCTTAGATTTTACGGCTAGTCGAATTTTGTAAATATCATTTCCGAGAGCAATGCCCATAGTTGGGCTGGTTTCTAATTCAATTACAAGTGCTGAAATTTCAGCTTTTAGCGATTTATATTTTTTAACTAATCGCTTCGCTTCTTTCTTAAAGTTATCAGTAAGTTCAACACTATAATTCATTTAAAAATTCTTTAGCAGGTGTAGTTTTTAGCTTGCCTTTCTTTGCCAATTGAACTTCTTCAAATCCTTTCTTGATATTACTAAGGATAGCATTTCTAGAATCTCCTTCGCTATTAACAAACCCCAAATTTTCAACCAACTCCATAAAAAATGTGTATTTGCTTTCCGGGATATTTAGTGTTACTTGTTTCATCATTCCATAAGTTAATTTAGCTGTCTACGCTACAAAGGTACGCCAAAAACTACTTTTTGGCAATTTCTTCGGTGTCTAGTACTACATCTAGTACGTATTTTGAGTAAAACTGTTGCTTATTTGGAGCTATTCTTTTTGTTCTAGTTTGTTGGTAATGCCCCGCTAGAGGCGAAAAAAATAAGAAGCTAGTGCGCGATCAATGTCATTAAGTTAAGAGAGAATCATAGTATAGTTCTTCGATTATTAAATTGTTTTGGCTTTTTCCTAACTCGATATTTATCTGTGTTTCGTTTGTTTTTTCGTCCATTTCTGATTGGAATTATATTCCTAATAAACAGTTCATTTAGCTGGTTAATCAGTTGCGTTTGATTTCTTTTTTGTGAAAAAATTTGAACCAATCTTTCTCTTATATAGCCTAATGATAAAGAGCT
>JAESTK010000033.1 GCA_016763645.1 Flavobacteriales bacterium | reverse complement strand
GAGGTGCTCTATCCAGCTGAGCTAAGAGCCCTTAGCACTAATATTGTCGGGGTGGCAGGATTCGAACCTGCGACCTCCTCGTCCCAAACGAGGCGCGATAACCGGGCTACGCTACACCCCGAACAATGCTGCAAAAGTATAACAATGTTTTACTTCTACAAGGTAAATACGGAGAGACTGGGATTGTTTACACAACCCAGTTTCCTATTCAATGGATTAAAAATGAATAAATCATTCCTTTTAATCGGTCTGCGGAGAGACTGGGATTCGAACCCAGGGTACCCTTTTGAGGTACGCTTATTTAGCAAACAAGTCCTTTCGGCCACTCAGGCATCTCTCCCTTTTTAATGAACTTTAATGCAATGTCGGCAAAAATACTAATTCCACGCCCAACAAAAAACACTTTTCTTTATAAAAATTTGAATTCGTTTTTACCTAATTTTTCCCACTTCATTTGTACCAAAATGCCTACTTTTCCATCAAAATATTACAACATGAATAAATTGCTTCTCACTTTACTTATTTTCTTAACTTTTTGGCTACAGTCGTATGGTGGGGAGAACGACAGCCTTCCGAATTATTATCAAATACTAGTAGATGCTAGTTCCGCGTACCAAGAAGAAGACTATGAAAAATCGTTAGAGTACCTCAATCAGATATCAAGAAACGATACCAATTATGAAACTGTTCTTATTATAAAAATAGGTGCGCAAATGTTACTCGACCAATATGACGAAGCAATAATTACTGCCGAAGAAGGTATCGCTCTTCCACAAGACGATGTTTCTGGGTTTTATGTTAGCAAAGGCTCTTTGCTTAAAGACCTAGAAAAGTACAAAGAAGCTATTTCTGTATATGAAGAAGCCGAAAAAAAATACCCCTACAACCATAAATTCCCTTACCACATTGGTACTTGTTATTCTGAATTAGAAGACCATAAAAATGCAATGAATTACTTTAAAAAGGCGCTAGACCTTAACCCCTACTATGCCAAAGTCCATATCAACTTAGGCTCAATGTGTTTAAAAGAAGGTAAGTTTTCACAAGCACTAATGAGCTATGTCATGGCAATACTCATTGAGCCGAACGGCAGCCAATCTAACAGTATATTATCGTTAATGAATAGCATGGTTTCATCTAAATTAGATGATGTTAAACCAACGGGAATAAAGTTTTCCGAAAAAGGTGATGACTACTCCGAAATAGATTTAATTATCTCAAATTATGCCGCGTTACAAAAAGAATATAAAGTAAAATCGAAAATAGACATCTCTTTAGTTCGGCAAGTGCAGGTTATGTTCGAGCAATTAGAATACGACAAAAATGATGGTGGCTTTTGGATGGAGACATATGTTCCGCTTTACCAAAAAATATATCAAGAAGATAAATTTGAAATATTTTCGTACTACCTGCTTCGCTCAAGCGAAAATAGCAAACACAAAAAAATTGTAGCCAAATATGCTGATGCTACATCAAAATTTATTAGTTGGGCGGGAGGCGAAATTAGAGCGGAAAATGCCAAAAAGACCTTTATCATAAATAGGAAAGAAGAAACACGAAGGCGTTTTCACGGAGATGGAGACGAGGGCATTCAGGCTCTGGGGAAATTAGAAGATGGTAAATATTTAGGATGTTGGGAATTTTTTCATGATTTTGGCATTCTAAGCACTACTGGCTGCTATAACGATGAGGGTGAAAGAAAAGGAACTTGGACTTGGTTCCACGAAAATGGAACGAAAAAAGAAACAATAGAATTCAAAGCCGGAAAAGCGGATGGCGCTGATAATACATGGAACGATACCGGTACAAAATTCAAAGAAATGAATTATAAAGAAGGTAAACTGGACGGTGAATACAAAATTTACCACCCTTCGGGCGATCTAGGAAAAGTACTTACATACAAAGACGGCATTCTAGAAGGCGCTGTAACAAGTTACTACACTACTGGAGAAAAACAGTATGAATACGCATTTAGCGAAGGTGAAATTTCTGGAGACTTAACCGAATATTTCCGGAACGGAGACATTAAATACAAAGGTAAATATGAAGAAGGCGAACAATTTGGCGCATACACCGAATATTTTAGAGGAGATAAATTATACCTTGAAGGGACCTATGAAAACGGACAATACGAAGGCGCCTGGAAACAATATTTCTCTAATGGGAAAGTAGCTAAAGAAGGGCAATCAACCAAAGGTTCGCATAGTGGCGAGATAAAAGAATACTCGAGAGATGGTGTGCTTATTGAACAGACTAATTATGACGAAAGTGGAAAATTAAACGGAATGCTAAAATCTTACGATCACGATGGCAAACTCTATTACGAAATGGATTACAAAAAAGGAGACATTATTGGTTATCGATATTTCGATAAAGAAGGTGAAACAATTAGCTCTGGAGTAAAGAAAAAAGGTGAATTTATGTACCTAGGAAAATATCCTGACGGAACAAGAAAAGCAGAAGGAATTTATGCTTATGGTGGCGGGCAAGACAAAGAATGGAAATACTACGACCTAAATGGAAACATTACCTCAAAGGAAATATACGATGAAGGCGTTCAACAAGACATTTACGAATCGTACTACTTTAACGGGAAACAATACAAACGAATTAACTACAAAGAGGATAATACTCATGGCTATTACCGAAAAAGGCACATCAACGGGGAAATGAAAACCGAGGGCTGGTTTGTTGAAGGCAATCAATTTGGAATATGGAAAAACTACGCAATAGATGGAACATTATCTGAAATCAATTATTTTGTAGACGATGAGTATACTGGCTACCAAGAAGTTTACGATTGCGTTGGGCGGCTCAGCAATGAAAACTTTTACGAGGTTGGAAAAAAAATAAAAATAATAAATTACGATACACTGGGCAACGCATACGAAACAATAGACTTGCCAAATGCCACGGGAGACTACATACACAATTATCCAAGTGGTAAATCAGCTTTTAAAGGAAAATACAAGAACAACATTGCCCACGGAAAATTCGTATGGCATTATCCGAATGGCCAAATTTCTACCGAAGGAGAATACTTTGCAGGTAACCAACACGGAAAATGGGTTAGTTACCACGATAATGGTCAAATGAGCAGCGAAAAAAACTACCTCTATGGAGATAAAACAGGCATACAAAAAACGTTTTATGAAAACGGGAAACTAAAATATGAAGCCAATTACTACGAGGGAATGGAACATGGCAAAACTATTTGGTATGATGATAATGGAATAAAAGACATCGAAAAAGATTACGTCTATGGAAAGGTACATGGAGAGGGAAAATACTACATCGATAACATATTAGAAGAAGTTCGTTACTACCATCGAGGGAAAATTATTGCTTATAGCTACTATGGTGCTGACGGCAACCTTGTTGAGAAAATTCCTATCGATAAAGAAACTGGAAGCATGAAGACCTATTATAAAAATGGCAAATTAGCCCGTGAGTTTAATTTAGAAAACGGAGAATTCGTAAAAGAGTATTTCAAATATTATGAAAATGGAATCGTTTTAGAAGAAAACGTTCATAAAGATGGGGAAATACACGGTGAAGAAAAAGAATATTACCAAAATGGTAAAATTAAACGAAATACCAATTATTATTATGGATACAAATCAGGAATTACCACCTACTTTTACGAAAACGGCAAGAAAAAAGCTATTGAGCATTACGTGAATGGAGATAAGCACGGTAGATGGATTTTCTTTGACCAAAACGGGAAAAAAACAAAAGAAAAAATATACTACGATAACCTACTGATTAGTGAATAAGAAATTTTGGACAGGAACCATAGGTTGTTTAATTACAATTATTTGCGCTGCTCAACCAGCAGCTGAACTAAAACGCTTTCAAGATAAATATCCGGGAGAGCATGTAGTAACACTTCACAACGATAAATCTTTAGATATATCTATTACTAAAAGTGGCGAGTTAGATGTTATTAGAACGGTTGTAGAAGACCGAATGTATTTAAATTCGAAATCAGCACCGTTATATTCTTCCGATAAAATTAGCTACTCCCATTTTTATGAGCTTGGTGACATAAATGCGTACACCGATGTGCCTGGCGAAAAAAAATACGCACAGGTTAAAGTTACCACCTTTGTAACCAAAGATGAACTGAGTGGCTCCATTTTTTATGACGATGTGAAATCAAAAAGTTTTTTCTTTCCAAGCTTAGAAGCGGGCTCTAAAACTCACCTAGATTACGAAACCACAATTACAGAACCCCGCTTTATAACTGGCTTTTATTTTGGTTCTTTCGGCCCTTTAGAGAGTAGCATTTGCACGATAACAGCCGACAACGATATCGAATTAATCTTCGTTTATTTTAATATCGATGCCGAAGGATTAAATTTCAAAAAAGAAGTAGACAAAAAAAGAACTACCTATACATGGTCTATTACTGAACCTCAAAAATTTAAACGAGAAGACAATACTCCTCCTTCTCAATCGTACGTTCCACATATAATTCCGCGCATAAAAAGCTACACCTATAAAGGCAAAGAAATAAAGATCTTAGGCGATGTAACAGACCTACACAACTGGTATTACGATTTAATTAAAGACGTAAATCAAGAAGCATCGAAAACCTTAAACTTGTGGTTGACTCATTAATTTATGGTTTAACCACCGAACAAGAAAAAGTAAAAGCAATATACTACTGGGTGCAAGACAACATTAAGTACATTGCTATGGAGGCGGGATTAGGAGGTTTTATACCCGAAGAAGCTGCCGAGGTCTGCAAAAACAAATATGGCGATTGCAAAGGGATGTCGAGCATAACCGATCAAATGTTAACTATAGCTGGAATTGAATCTCACCTTCCCTGGATTGGAAGCCGAGATCTTATTTATAAATACAACGAAATACCCACTCCTGTAGTTGACAACCACATGATTTGCACCTATATTAATGGAGATACTTTTCACTTTTTAGACGCAACCGGTAGCGAAGTACCACTATCTTTATCAACATCGTTTATTCAAGGTAAAGAAGCGTTAATTGACATGGGTGATGGTAAATTTCAAATACATGAAGTACCCATAATAGATAGATTAACAAACCTAGAAATAGACACCACAAATTTTACAATTGATGAAACTGGAAAAGTTATTGGTAAAACCAAGTACATTTCCAACGGACTCAACAGCATACATTTGCGCAGAAGTTTGAAAGGCAGAACACATAACGAACTAAAAAAATACGTTTCGAGCTACAACGCAAAAGGAAACAACAAGTTCATTGTAGATACTTTTCAAGTCGATAATATTAAAGACAAAGACTTGCCAATAAATATTTCTTTAGAATACACCATTCAAGATTATGTTACCATTAATGGCGATGAACTATATGTAAATATGCACCTCGACCGTTATTTTGTAAACGGGAAAATTGATGACGATAGAGAAAATGCATACGAAAGCGATTTCAAAAGCACATCTAGAAACGTTGCATACTTAGATGTTCCAGAGGGGTATGCAATTAATTACATTCCTGAAAATGATTCGAGCCAAGATGAACTATTTGGGTACAATATTAAATACACTAAAGTAAATGACAAGCAAATAATGCTCGAATTCGAAGTGTACGAAAACTACCTTATTCTTTCACCAGAGCATTTCGAAGATTGGAATAAAATGATTAAAAAACTAAAGAATAATTATAGCGAAACTGTTATTTTGAAGAAAAAAATATAGTTATAAGGTTTATAAAGTTCTAAAGTTATTTCAATTTAAGCAGTAACTTTTAAAACTATCAAACCTTAAAAACATTATGAACAAAAAACATTATGAATAAATTAATTACTATCATTTTTCTCTTAACATTTCTTATTGGCAGCACTCAAGACCTGTATTATCAAGATTATACATGGGATAAAGAGCCTGATTTTAAAACCGTCAAAATTGAAGAAGACGAACATGAGGTGATCGTAAAAGACAAGCGCGCCATAGAATTTGCGTATGATAGCGACAATGGTTTTTTTGAGTACTATCTAAAACACCGTATTATTTACATCGGCACCGAAAAAGCAATTGAAAGTAACAACCGAGTTTATATTCCATCTGATAGAATTATCGAATCTATTTTTCATAAAGCACGGGTAGTTTCTAAAGAGGGTAAAATTACCGAGCTTGACGAAGACGACATAAAAGAGGCAAAAGACGAGGAAAGTGATGATAGTTATAGGTATTTTGCCCTTGAAGGCGTAGAAATAGGAAGCTTTGTAGAGTATCTTTATCTTGTTAAAAAATCAGCTAGTTACAAAGGTAAAATTGAATATTATCAAGGGGAAGAAAGAAGACGCGACATCAGTTTCGATTTAATTTCGCCTATCAATTTAATTTTCAAAACTAAATCGTTTAATGATTTAGCTGAGGTCGAGACAGACACGACCCTCGAAGACAAAAACCGATTTTATTTTAAAATGGCTGAAATGCCTAGGCTCAAATACGAAGAATCTGCAGGCAATACTTCAAATTTTGGTGCTATTTTATACAAATTAGAGCGAAACACGGCAACAGGTGGAAAAGATATTTCTAGCTATGGTGATATATCTAGCACACTATACGCTTCGCTTTATTCTGAATTAGGTAAAAAGACAATAAAATCATTAAAAAAACTAATTGAAACATCGGGCGCAAATGACGTAATTCCACTGCCGAAAAAATTAGAAAAGTTGAAGATTATGTGAAAAGTAATATGGGATTTTACGATGCTAGCGCGCCTCAACTATCAAACATAGATGACATTTTATCGGGTAAAATAGCAAACGATTTTGGGTTTACGACCCTATTGTGCAACCTCTACAAATTAATGGATATCAAAGTCCAATTTGTACTTACATCGTCTCGCGATTACATCAAATTTGACCCCGAATTTGAATCCTATAACTTCTTACAACAATACCTATTGTACTTTCCCAGTGAAGGAAAATACATGGACCCTTCGGGTACAGCCCTCCGATTTTGCTATGTATCGTCCGACTACACGCACACATACGGTTTGTTTGTTAAAGAAATTACCATTGGCGGTCTTACAACCGCTGTCGGTAAAGTAAAATTTATCGATGCGTTAGCCTATGATATGTCCACTTCTAACCTCTTTGTAACGGTCGATCTTACCGAAAGCATTACAGAACCATCTGTTCATGTAGATAACAAAATGACAGGCTATTATGCAAGTGGAATTCAGACTGTTTACGAATTAATCCCCGAAGAATCTCAAGATGAAGTTAAAAAAGGGTACATCGAATATATTAGCGGAAAAGAGGATTTGAAAAATCTTGAAGTCAAAAATGCTACGGCCGAAGACTTTGGAATAAACCCGTTTATTGTTTCGGCAGATTTTACTACCACCAACTTCACCGAAAAAGCTGGGCCTAAAGTACTTTTTAAAGCGGGTAATTTAATTGGTGCGCAAGCCGAAACGTACGATGAAGACGAACGAAAACAAGATATTGAATCAGACTTTAATAGGAAATACTATCGCGAGTTAGTAATTAAACTGCCCGATAATTATACGTTAACTAACCCCGAGGTAATGAACTCAAATGTAGCATATAAAGATGGGGATGAAATCACAGCTATTTTCGCCTCTGAATACACCATCACAGACAACGTAATGACTGTTATTGTTGAAGAATATTACACAACCATCAATTACCCCAAAGAGCGAATTGAAGAATACAAAGCGGTAATTAACGCAGCTGCAGATTTCAATAAAAAAGTGATGATATTTGAGAAGAAATAAATCTACGCCTTTGTAGGTGTCCCCACCGACAGATTTATCCTACATACATTTACTCAAATGAGATAAAAAACCGAATTCATCAATTTCAGTTTCATAAAAATTAGCTGACGAGTACTTATACTCTAATTGAACGAATAATTTGGCTGATTCCCTACGACACCTGACACGCTCAAAAAAACTCGTTTATATTAGTATATGTATTCCAGGATTTACAGAAGCTCTAGTATGATTATCAGCTCGAAACAATGTAGATATGCCAACACCCCAAATAACTCTGTGCTCTATTACGGAGTCACAAGTAACAGTGTCTTCAGAAAATGAGCATTCATCAAAACCAAAGCTCGTATTTTGGGCTGTAGCTAATCGTGATATCAGAACTAACCAGATTAACCAAGTGCACTTCATCTTCTAACTTTTGGAAAGTATGGTAACAAGCCTAAATGAGTAGTAAATAATATACCGTACAAGGGTTCTATTGTATTCCAATTATAATAACCTTGAAAACCAAATCCTATCCACCGAAAATGGCTCCACATGAATCCCATCTCGATTGGCACTCCAAAACTATTTACTGCAGTAGTATTTACTATTTCAATGTTCTTATTCAGTACATAGTCATACTCGTAATCATATTGTTCTTCTGTTCTTTTCAAATACGACACTCCGGAAAGAATGGTATATGTAAAACTACCTCTATTAAGAGCTATACCTACTTTCCCAGAAATTGCTAAATCTTTTATGTACACCCTATAGTAATTATTATCATACATATGAGTTAAAGCGTAACTCCCAGCTCCAATAAATTTCCCATTTTTAATTTTTATAGTAATTTTTCCCATCGACCCGATTCTGTACTTATATCCATTAACAAAACCAGAATTCAACTCAGTACCCAATCCGTAGGTAATCCAAATTTGAGGCTGGCGGTTTTTTAGCGAATCTCGTTGAGCATACCCTTCAGAAACCATGAGCATAATTAACATATGAATGAGGAATTTACTCATCATTTTCTATAAATATCCTTCCAATTGGTGGTGCGATAATCTTCTTACTCGCATTCTTCACAACAATAGCTGTTGCATTAGCTAAAATCGAGATTCCTAATGAAACCCACACCCTACCCTGCCTTTTGTAAAGTGTTTGCGATCCGAGATCACTATTACCGTAGCCTTTTATCCTCTGGCTCCCTATTGCAATCATATAAAAGCTCGTTATGTACATTCCTGTGGCAAAAACAAATCTACCTACAGATAGCCCAATAGGACTTGGCAATTCAACCCAAGAAATCTCCTCTAATCCAACTAACTTCCCCTCTATATAGACCGCGTTCTCCCTATATTCCTTCAAGTTGAGGTATCCCTTGTAAAAGGTTGAGTCTCCCTTCAGCTTATAAACAAGTCTATCGTTGTGTATAAACGTTTGTAATACCACTCCACTATCACCCTCAATTATCAATTTTCGTTGAGAAAAAGAGCTAAGTGACCAAATCATTAGCAAAACAAAGCCACAATACTTGAATATACTTGGGTGAGTAATCATTTACTTTATATACCTAAAATCGTGGTTGTTTTTAATCGCTTTTAAGCTCTCGAAAATCATACGAATAACATTATCCACATCATCTTTATGCACCGATTCAACAGTAGTGTGCATATAGCGTAACGGTAACGAAATAAGTGCTGAAGGTATTCCCCCATTGGCGTATGCAAAAGCGTCAGTATCTGTTCCTGTAGAACGTGAAGCCGCAGAACGTTGGTACGGTATTTTTGCCTTCTCAGCGGCCTTAATAATCAATTTTAGTACATTATTATGTACCGCAGGGCCAACAGTCAAAACTGGGCCTTTACCACATGCCAAATCACCTTCTTTCTTTTTATCAATCATGGGTGTTTGGGTATCGTGCGTTACATCGGTAACAATGGCAACATCAGGCTTAATGGTTTGTACAATCATTTCGGCACCACGTAAACCGACTTCTTCTTGTACCGAGTTAGTAATGTACAATCCATAAGGTAATTTAGTCTTAGTCTCTTTTAGCATACGAGCTACTTCCGCGATCATGAAGCCTCCCACTCTATTATCGAGCGCACGACCAACGTAAAATTTACCATTCAGCACCATAAATTCATCTGTGTAAGTAACAACGTGCCCAACTTTTACTCCTAATTTTTCAACTTCTTCTTTCGTTGAGCATCCACAATCTAATGTGATGTTAGAAATTTTTGGAGTTTCTTCTCTTGCTTCTCCCCTTCTCGTATGAATTGCCGGCCAACCGAAAACAGCATCAACTGTTCCGTTATCTGTATGTATAATTACTCGTTTAGATGGTGCAATCATGTGGTCAGAGCCTCCATTACGGATCAAATAGATAAACCCATCACTAGAAATATAGTTTACAAACCATGAAATTTCATCGGCATGCCCCTCGATAACTACCTTGAATTTTGCATCAGGATTTATAACAGCCACAGCTGTTCCATAGGTATCTACAAAGGTTTTATCTACATACGGTTTAATATAACTTAGCCATAATTTTTGCCCTTCAGATTCAAAACCTGTTGGTGCACAATTATTGATATATGTTTCTAAAAATTTTAATGATTTCTTTGTTACTACTTGCTTCTTGCTCATTTCCTTTCTGTTTGATACAATAATAAGTATTTTTCGAAAATAATATAACAACTTCCCTCAGCGAATCTTTGCGAAAACTTCGCGCGTCTCTGCGTAATAGTTCACGATAGTTATAACGCAAAGTTACGCTGTGTTTCCGCAAAGATTCGAAAAGACTAATTTACCAATAGTTAGCGTGAAACAACATTGTTTTAAAACAACCTCAATATGTCATGTAGATTAGTAGTTTTATCCGCGAATGTCAAAAACAGAAAAAAAACAAAAAAAGTCCACAGCAGTACTTTTCTGGAAGCTATTTACCGTTGGCGTTGTTTCTATTGTACTGTTAATGTTTACCATAAGTTGGGGCTTGTTTGGCAAACTACCAACGTTTGATGAACTGGAGAATCCGAAATTTTTTCTTGCCTCAGAAATCATTACTTCCGATGGAAAAACATTAGGTAATTTCTATAAAGAAAATCGAATAAATGTAGAGTATGAAGAATTATCACCTCATCTCGTACAAGGGCTAATCGCGACAGAAGACGAGCGATTTCACAACCATTCTGGAATAGATTTTAGAGGCTTAGTACGTGCCATTGCATTTGCTGGAACAAATGGAGGTGCAAGTACTATTAGTCAGCAGTTAGCCAAAATGCTGTTTCATTCTCGCGACCAAAACAAGTTTAAAGCGGTTCTTCAAAAACTGAAAGAATGGATTATCGCATCAAGATTGGAAAGGAGCTACACCAAAAATGAAATTATAACAATGTACTACAACCAATTTGATTTTATCAATCAAGCAGTTGGAATTCGACAAGCTTCATACGTATATTTTCACAAAAAGTCAATTGATTTAACTATTGCGGAATCTGCTGTTTTAATTGGCATGTTTAAAAACCCATCTTTTTTTAATCCCAATACTCATCCTGAACGCGCTTTAAAAAGAAGAAACGTAGTCTTGTTTCAAATGATGCGAAATAAATATATCCAAAAAAAAGAGTTCGATTCGTTAAAAACGCTCCCGTTAGCACTAAATTTTCAAGTTGTAAGGCATAACCAAGGAAGAGCAACCTATTTTAGAGAGATGCTAAAAAAACAAATTCAAGACATCCTTCATGAAAAAACCATGTTTGGAGGTTATCAACACACGAACAACGAAGGAGAACCGTACAATCTCTATAAAGATGGCTTAAAAATATATACTACAATCGATTCTCGATTGCAAAACTATGCAGAAAATGCAGTTGCAGAACACCTTGGTAAAACATTGCAAAATCAATTCGATACTGACATAAAAAACAACAAATACAACCCGTATAACACCACGTATTCTAAAGAACAATTTAATGCTGCCATAGAGCGAGAAATTAAAAAGACGAAACGATACAGAGTACTAAAGGGTAAGCAATGTGGAAATTGCGGCAGAGGTGCTAATGTTATCGCAAAGAAAAAATTAGAATCAGAAGAAGTATTTTTCTGTAACTATTGTGAGCACACGCAGGTGGTAAAAACGCAAACAGAAATCGAAACCGTTTTTAGAACTCCTCATCCAACTAAAATCTTTTCTTGGAGTGGCAATAAAAAAGTAAACATTAGTCCTATCGATTCCATTAAATATATGAAAGGGATTTTACATGCCGGTTTTTTATCTATGCAACCTTCTACGGGCTATATTAGGGCCTGGGTTGGCGGAATTGACAAACGATATTTTAGTTACGACCATGTTAGCCAAAGTAAGCGACAAGTTGGCTCAACTATTAAGCCTATTTTATATTCATTGGCTATTAACGATGGCGTAATTAACCCTTGCGATGAAATCCCTAATCTTCCATATAAAATAGAAAAAGGAAAATTTGGACTAATGGAAGACTGGCAACCAAACTACTCTCCAAAATTCACCGGAATGCTGAACTACAAATATGGTCTAGCAAATTCGATGAACAATGTAGCAGTGCATATAATGGGTAAAATTAGCCCAGAAGCACTAGAAACTCAATGTAAAAAAATGGGGATTACAAGCCCTTTAAATCCTACTGCGTCTCTATGCTTGGGAACATCAGATATTTCATTAATTGAAATGGTTGGTGCGTATGGAGTATTTGCAAATGAAGGAATTTGGAACGAACCAATTTTCTTATTGAGAATTGAGGACAAATATGGTAATCCAATTTATACTGCCGAACAGAAAATAAGTCGTGCATTGAGCGAAGAAACCGCCTACATTATGTTAGACATGATGAAAGGTGTTGTTGATGGGGTCTATAATGAGTCGCGTGGTAAAAAAAGTGGGACTTCGCAACGAATTCGATGGAAGTACGGAATAAAAGCTCCTATTGCGGGTAAAACAGGAACGACTCAAAACAGTACCGATGGCTGGTTCATAGGTATTACACCCGATTTGGTTTCAGGAGCTTGGGTTGGTGCAGAGGATGCTTCTATTCATTTTAATAGCGGGTCTCTAGGTCAAGGTGCAAACATGGCTTTACCCATTTGGGGGTTATACATGAAATCGGTTTATCAGGACAAAACAATACAGCTCTCTATCGAAGATTTTACCCCGCCCAACCCTCAGGTTAAAAAGAATTTAGAGTGTAAAAAGGAAGGCGATGACCCATTTTCTTAATGTGTAGATAACCTCTATTTCATTCTTTTTTTTACTTTTACAAAAACCGTTTCTTGTGTCAATCGAAAATATGTTAATTTTTAAGAGCTTTAGCAAAAAGAAAAAGTTGAGTCATTTTCGCAACTTAGCTGCAATGGCTCATACCGATAACCATTTCGATGACAACGAAAAGAAACTATTGATAAGCCTCGCGAAAAAGTATGATATATCAGAAAATGAAATTGATTTAGTTTTATCAGAAAATGAAATCAATTTTATTCAACCAACAAAATTGAAAGATAAGCTAGAGCAAATATTTCAATTAGTGTTAATGATGTTGGCTGATGGCAAAGTATTACCAGAAGAAAAAGCATTTTGTGTAAGTTGTTGTCAAAACTTAGATTTACACGACCATGTGGCCAACGATATGCTCAACTACGTAAAAATAGCTGACAATGAGGGGTATGATGGCGACAAGGCCTTTGAGTTTATTCTTAGTAAATTTAGTAGCGTTAGAGATTAAAAAATTCTGCCAATCGGTTTAGGTCTTCATCAGAATTGAACGGTATTTCGAGCTTGCCTTTTCCATCAGCGTCTTTTTTAATAGATATTTTGTTTCCAAACATATCAGAAAGGTCGTCTCTGAGCTTTTGTTGTTCGAAAGATAGCTCTCCTCGGATGATTTTGGGCTTCGCACTTTTTTTCTGCTCCCCTCCTCTTACCAAATCTTCAACTTGACGGACAGATAAAGATTCTGTAATAATTCTCTTGAAAATAGAAAGTTGTTTTTTTTCTTCTAAACCAATTAATGCACGAGCATGTCCCATACTAATTTCACCATCTCTTACCGCTAACTGAACATCAATAGGAAGTTTTAACAACCGTAAATAGTTAGTTACCGAAGAACGACTTTTGCTCACTTTCTGACTCAATGCGTCTTGCGTTAAGTCACATTCATCAAGTAAACGCTTATACGAGATCGCAATTTCAATTGCGTCAAGTTCTCTTCGTTGAATGTTCTCAACCAATGCCATTTCGAGCATCGATTGGTCATTCGCCACACGAATGTAAGCCGGAATTTCTTTTAAACCAGCCGCTTGAGATGCACGAAATCGCCTTTCTCCAGAAATAATTTGATATTTATCGTAGCCTAATTTTCGTAACGTTATGGGCTGAATAATACCATGTTCTTGAATAGAATTTGCCAACTCCACCAATGCCTCTTTCTCGAATTTTGTTCTCGGCTGAAAAGGGTTCGCTTCAATTTGACTAATTGGCAACATAGATACCGAACCTAAAGTTGCACCCTCGGAAACATTCGATTTTGAGGTTATGTCAGTTCCTGCGTCCTCTAACAGAGCACTTAAACCCCTACCTAATGCGCGTTTCTTTGCTGCCATTACTATTTTACTTCTACCGCAGCTGTTTCTGCTTCAACTTCTTCCTCTACCTCGATAATTTTATCTTCTTGGTTGATTCTTGTTTGGTCGTTGTTCTGAAGTATTTCTCGTGCTAAATTCAAATAGTTGATTGAACCATTGCAACTTGCATCGTGCATTATAATGGTTTCTCCATGGCTTGGCGCCTCACCTAAACGAGTATTTCTATGAATAACAGTGTCGAAAACCATTTGTTGAAAATGAACTTTCACTTCTTCTACAACCTGATTCGCTAATCGTAAACGCTGGTCATACATAGTTAACAACATTCCTTCGATAGATAGTTCTGGATTCAACCTAGATTGAACTATTTTAATAGTATTTAACAATTTACCCAGACCTTCTAGCGCAAAATATTCGCACTGAACAGGCACAATTACTGAATCTGCAGCGGTTAACGAGTTAATGGTTATCAAACCTAAAGATGGTGAACAATCAATGATAATATAGTCGTATTGATCTTTGATTTTTCCCAAAGTCATACGCATCATTTTCTCTCTGTTGGGAAGGTTAATCATTTCAATTTCCGCACCAACCAAATCGATGTGCGCTGGTAACAAATCAAGATTTGGGTTATCCGTTCTTAAAATAATATCCTGAGGTTCCACCTCGTTAATAATGCACTCATAAATGCTCGTTTTAATGTTTCGAGGGTCAAAACCAACGCCTGAAGTAGCATTTGCTTGAGGATCAGCATCAACAATCAAAGTCTTTTTTTCTAAAGCACCTAAACATGCTGCTAAATTTATTGCTGTCGTTGTTTTTCCTACTCCACCTTTTTGGTTCGCTATCGCTATTATTTTTCCCATTTCTTAAATTTCTATCGTTTGACCTATTTCATTAATGTTAATTCGACACTTGGTTTGGTAAACTTCTCTATTACCTTTATGTGAGCTATTTCAACATAACCAAACGTATTGTAATAGGTAATTTCCACTTTATTTTTTGTTAATTTGCCGTGAATTTAATTCGCTTTTTGCTTCTGCTAAAGTAAGTCTAATAAAAAGCAGCACTCGTGAGTTAGTTCTCATTTTTTTAAACAAAATTCTGTTAACAATATGATAACGCTTATCTGCGGTACCAACCGACCAAACAATCAAAGTCAAAAATTTATCAACATTTATAAAACG
>JAESTK010000272.1 GCA_016763645.1 Flavobacteriales bacterium | reverse complement strand
GATTCGAAAGTGCTTCATCAATTATCTGAACCAATTCAATTTCATACAACAATGAATCGCTTCCAATAGCATCGCAATCACATTGATAAAACTCTCTGTATCTGCCTTTTTGTGGCCGATCTGCTCTCCAAACCGGTTGAATTTGATAACGCTTAAATGGGAACGTAATTTCATTCTGGTTTTGAACTACGTAACGTGCAACTGGCACAGTTAAATCATAGCGCAAGGCTTCCTCAGCGTACGTAACCTTTTGCCCATTTTTCGTTTTTTCAACGTCTTTTTCTAATGAGGCCCCTCGTTTTAGAATCTTAAATATAAGCCTATCCCCCTCTTCGCCATATTTACCTAATAAGGTTTCAGTTTTCTCCATAGCTGGAGTTTCGATTGGCAAATACCCATATTTCTGAAATACAGAACGAATGGTGTCGAAAATATAATTTCGTTTTACCATTTCTTTTGGTCCGAAATCTCTTGTTCCTTTTGGAATCGATGGTTTGCTCATAGTCCTTCCGTTGATTGTCAAAAGTAATACACTCAAAGTTTAATGGGAAAATTTAATGGGAAAGTTTAATAGAATTAGAACCCTTTTTAACGAAATCCGTATTTTGGTCGAATGATGGAAGAAAAATACAATATCTTAATAGTTGACGATGACGAAAAGATGCTTTGTCGCTGGGAAGGTATTTTATTAGACCCATCAAGAAACATAATAAAGGCGTATTCCGGACATGAAGCCATGAGAATGCTTGTCAGTAGGCACGTCCATTTAGTTATTACAGATATCGATATGCCTGTTAAGAATGGACCTCAAATGAATGGGCTCGAATTGATAAAACACATCCGGTCGAAGGCAAAATTCAATAACATTAGTATTATTTTTACTACTGATGATCATGATTCGCTGGAGGACATTGTTCATGGTTTAGAAGATGGGGCTATTGATTACTTAATAGAACCTCTTCATCCTGCAATTACGAAAGCAAAAGTTGCCACTCACCAAAATTTATTTGAGAAACGAAGATTGCTTCGTTTAGAACGGGAGAAAACAGAGCAATTGCTTCGAAATATTCTTCCTGAACACACCATTGATGAATTAAAAGTAGAAGGTAGAACTACTGCGAGACACTACAACCAAGCCACCGTAATGTTTACCGACTTCGTTAACTTTACTGTTTCTTCTGAGCACAGAGAACCTAAACTAGTTGTAGAGCAACTGAATTATTACTTCTCTTATTTCGATGATGTAATTTCAGAATATTACCTCGAAAAAATAAAGACAATCGGAGATGCATATATGGCTGCTGGTGGAGTTCCTATCCGGAATAAATTTAACCCTATTTTTTGTTGTTTGGCAGCACTTAAACTAAGAGACTTTGTAGCGAAAGAATTACACAACGAAGCCACCGCCCCATGGGAAGTTCGTATTGGAATAAACACTGGGCCTTTAGTGGCTGGGGTTGTTGGTAAAATGAAATACCAATACGATATTTGGGGAGACACCGTAAATACAGCAAGCAGATTAGAAGGTGCTAGCGTTCCTGGTAAAATTAACATTTCGAAATCTACTTACGAATTGATAAAAGACTATTTCGATTGTGAATACCGTGGAGATTTAGAGATTAAAAGCAAGGGGCACATTGATATGTACTTTCTGAATCACATTCTATTGGAATATGCAGAGATTGATAATTCTTCTGAACCCAATCAGAAATTTTTAGAAATTTTGCAAGAACATTAAGATAGTGTTTCGAACAGTACTAATTTTCCTTCTCTTGCTTTCTCAGATTCAGAGTAATTCTCAAAACTTTGCAGAATTTTCGGTTGACAACCTACCTGATAGTCTTATTACACACGAAGCTAGACTAAAGTTATTTATTCAAATTTTAGAAACCGATACCGTTGCCGATATTGGCGCAGGTAAAATGGACTACAGCTTACATTATGCCAATCTATTCAACCAAACGACATTCTACTTCGAAGACATCGATTCTATCTATTGTAATTGGATTGAGCTTCAAAAAACGATAAAAGAAAGAAACTTTTCTAACGTTGACACTAACAAGATTTCAATAGTAATTGGTAACGAAAACAGCACTACACTTCCAACAAATTCATGCGATGTTGTTATTCTTCAATCTACCCTACATCTAATAGCCGAAAATCAGAAAATGATTCATGACATGCAACGAATTCTTAAACCTAACGGATGCCTATTAATTATTGAAAAGTTTACTGAGAACAAAAACAAAGTTCACCCGAATTGTTCAACACCATACATGACTTATATTGAGATGGATAAGTTCATGGCTGATCATGAGTTGATAATTTCAAAAGACTGGAAAATTATTTATGAAAAGAACAACGGTTATTCTTTTAACTATATTCAACGCTACATTGAATGCTCTTTCAAAAAATAGCTATCTTTAGCCCATGGGATTATCAAACAACGACACATTTAAAAAACTAAGGGTAGCACTCAAACTTAGAGATGATGAAATTGTGAAAATTTGTGCTTTGGCAGATTTTACTGTCACAAAAAGTGAACTAGGTGCGGTTTCAGAAATGAAAATCATGAAAAATATATGCCTTGTGGCGACCAACTTCTTAGAAATTTCTTAGATGGGCTAATCATTCACTTACGAGGACCAAGACCAGAAAAAGAAAGCAAAATTAAGTTTAAGCGCAACGAAGATTGACATGCTTGACGGCTCAATTAGAAGCAATATTCAGATTGGTTCTGAAGTCCAAGTTGTACAAAAACATCATCAACGCTCTGGTGAATTAACTGAAGGCATTGTTAAACGAATTCTTACCAGTTCTCCTAACCACCCTCATGGAATTAAGGTGATGTTAGACGGTGGTATAGTGGGTCGGGTCAAAAAAGTGATAACAACTTTTGAATAAATTAGTTGACTGCTTATTCCCTGACTGCTTATTCCCAAACTGCTCGTATTCAAATAACTTCGCTGATCGAGTAGACGGCTGACGGTCAAATGACCGCCAGTGCGCCTCTCACACCACCAAGCGTACGGATCTCGTACTTGGCGGTTCATAATCCATCTTCCAAATTGCTCTTTACACCAATTCAGACTATTCTGTACTTTATAAAAAGGCTACATGTTTTCTTGGGATTCGGTCACCCAATAACGAAAACTATTGCTCCTTTCTGTATTTCCAGAAAGATTATGTTCAGTCCTTCCCTGCTTGTGAGACCTGAGTGATATTACACTCCTCATATTCCCACAGGTACTATGACTTCTGCTGACTGCTCTACTCTGTCAACTCGTAACTATAGAGCTCTCCCCAGGTAAGAACGTCCTCTTTCACTCAATGCCTGCCGTATCTACATAATTGACCTTTTG
>JAESTK010000271.1 GCA_016763645.1 Flavobacteriales bacterium | reverse complement strand
CCAAGATATTGATTACATCGTCCTTAATTTTCTTCAACATTTTAGGATCTGTGTCAAAATCATCATGTTGTGTAGAAAGAACAATCGCCTCAATTCTTACCGGCTTGTTATCATCTGAATACTCTATAGTTACCTGAGATTTAGAATCTGGACGCAAGTATTTAACTTTCTTACCCTCTCTTCTCAATTCAGCTAATTCTAACAAAAGCATGTGAGATAGTTGGAGCGCTAAAGGCATATAGTTTTCTGTTTCGTTAGTTGCATAACCAAACATCATTCCTTGGTCTCCTGCTCCTTGATCTTCTTTTTTCTTGCGTTCTACACCTTGATTAATATCTGGAGATTGTTCGTGAATTGCAGAAAATACTCCACAAGAATTACCATCGAACATATATTCGCTTTTTGTATAACCAATCTTGTTGATTACATCTCTAGCGATTTTTTGAACGTCTAAATATGTCTTTGATTTTACCTCTCCGGCTAATACAACTTGACCAGTTGTTACCAAGGTTTCACAAGCAACTTTTGAATCTTTATCAAAAGCTAAAAAATTGTCAATTAATGCGTCTGAAATTTGATCTGCTACCTTATCCGGATGTCCTTCTGAAACTGACTCTGATGTAAATAAATACCCCATTTTACATTTGTTTTAATTAATAAATACTGGGCTTACGTTAGCTCTTAGCACTTTTTTTTGTGGTTGCAATCACCCAAATCAATCCACAGCAGATGCGAATGTAAAGAAATAGAAAACTATTTTGAAGTAAAATCCTTGAAAATTTGTTCCATCGACTGCTCTTCTTTTTGAAGAGTAAGCACTTCAACTGATTTTTCCACTGCGAATTTAAACAGAAGTGGTCTCACATCAGAATTACTTTTAGAGAATATTTGATAATTATTTTCGCCTTTAGATTCTACCTTATCTATTCCCTTAATATTTTTGATTTCCGAAATTTCGACTTCACCGCTAAATTCAACGTTAATAATGGTCGTTTGTTTTTGTTTCGACTTAATATTTGACGCTGTATCATCTGCAACAATTTTACCATTATTGATAATAATAACTCTATCGCAAATTGCCTCAACCTCTTGCATAATGTGGGTTGACATCATTACCGTTTTTTCTTTCCCGATTTCC
This sequence comes from Flavobacteriales bacterium, assembly GCA_016763645.1. GTDB lineage: Bacteria > Bacteroidota > Bacteroidia > Flavobacteriales_G > NORP312 > NORP312. The sequence continues at coordinate 7,760 of JAESTK010000271.1, read as the reverse complement.
TTAATTAAATTCCGAATTTCCACAATTTGATTCGGGTCTAAACCCGTAGTTGGTTCATCTAATATCAACACTTTTGGGTCGTGAATCATTGCTTGAGCTAAGCCCACACGTTGTCGATACCCTTTCGATAATGCGCCAATTACTTTATTCTGTTCGACCCCTAATCCCACCTTTTCAATCATGTTGGTAACAATCTGTTTCTTATTCTTGAGTTGGTGTAACCCTGCGATAAATTGAAGGTATTCTTTTACGTACATATCCAAATAAAGTGGATTGTGCTCTGGCAAATACCCTACATTTTGCCTTACCGAAATGGTATCTTCTGAAACATCAAATCCACAAACCTTTGCTGTACCATCACTTTGCGGAATAAAGCAAGTAAGAATCTTCATCATAGTAGATTTTCCTGCACCGTTTGGGCCTAAAAATCCAACAATTTCACCTGTTCCAATTTCAAACGAAACATTATCTATGGCCTTTTGCTCTCCATAAATTTTTGTGATATTGCTAACTTCAATCGACATGTTGCCAAATGTACCAATTATCTTAATTTTGAATCGAACAATTTATCCCCTATTTATTGAAAGGTACTGTTATTAAATCTACTGGTAGTTGGTTGACTGTAAAAGCAGAAGGCTCGGTTATATACAATTGTCGAATAAAAGGTAAGTTTCGTATTCAAGGAATAAAAAGCACAAACCCCGTTGCTGTTGGAGATTTTGTTGAATTCGAGTTAGAAGAAGATGATTCTGGCACAATTCATACAGTGGTAGATAGAAAGAACTATATAATCCGAAAATCGACAAAACTTTCGAAACAAACACACATCATTGCTGCTAATATGGATCAAGCTGCAATTATCGTAAGTGTTGCAAACCCAAGAACCCCTCTTGGATTTATTGATCGCTTTTTAGCAACCGCTGAAGCTTATCGAATACCGAGTATTGTAATTTTCAATAAAGTTGATTTGTGTGATGATAAACTTAATGAAGAACTCGACTACTTAAAGGCAGTTTATGAATCGCTTGGTTATGAATGCTTGATGACCTCCGCAACCAAAAATATCGGAATTAACGAATCTAAAAAACTATTTAAAGATAAAGTAACGCTTATTTCTGGGCAATCGGGTGTTGGGAAAAGTACACTTATCAATGCTATTGAGCCTTCGTTAAATTTAAAAACCAGCGAAGTGTCTGAGTCAAATGAAAAAGGAAAGCATACGACCACATTTGCGGAGATGTTTGAATTTTCTTTCGGAGGAAGTATAATCGATACGCCTGGAATTCGTTCATTTGGTGTAGTAGATTTTAATAAACACGAGCTTTCGCACTTCTTTAGAGAATTTTTTGAAATAGGAAAAGAGTGTAAATTCAGTGACTGCCATCACATTAATGAACCTAACTGCGCAGTTAAAAAAGCCATAGAAAATGGAGAAATTGCAGAAAGTAGATATACCAGTTATTGGAACCTATACATTGACAAAGATCTAGAAAAAGACTACAAATGAGAATCGTGCTTCAGCGAGTAAGTAAAGCTTCCGTAACTATTGGCAATCAAATTTCAGGAGAGATTAACAAAGGCTACCTCATTCTTTTGGGTATTGAGAGTGAAGATAATCAAGAAGACATTGACTGGCTTTGTAATAAAATAAGTAAAATGCGACTATTCTCTGACAATGAAGGAAAAATGAATTTATCCATTCAAGATGTTGATGGAGAGATATTAGTCGTAAGTCAGTTTACACTGCACGCTAATATTAAAAAAGGCAATCGACCTTCATTTATTAAAGCCGCTAGACCAGAAATCGCAATTCCGTTGTACGAACGGTTTATTAAAGCAATTTCAGCTCACATCGAAAAGCCAATACAGACTGGTGAATTTGGTGCGATGATGGACGTATCGCTTACAAATGATGGGCCCGTAACTATTATTATTGATTCGAAAAGGAAGGAATAAGCTTTTCATGAAATTAACATTATGCTATACTCATTACCTCTTCTGAACGTTTCAACTTAAGTAAATGACCATCTCATTAATCCACCTATCCCGTGAATAGCCAAATAAGAAAATGGGGAGGATTGTGTTTGAACAGTACCAAGTTTTGGATTTTTTGTTTTTTCATGTTTAGGTTAATCACGATTACAAACCCGCCATTAGAAGTCAATCATAACTGGAGGCAAGCAACTGGATTGATGGTAGCTAGAAATTTTCTCGAAATTGACAACAATATCTTTTATCCTAGAATAGATGACCATTGTGGACAAGAAGGTATAATTGGTATGGAATTTCCCTCCTTGAATTATTTGCACTACTTAGTAGCTACATTATTCGGCTATACTCATTGGTACGGAAGATTAATAAATCTTCTTATTTCATCGATTGGAATTTATTTTTACGGTAAAATAATTGGACGTTTTTTTTCTAAAAAAATTGTTTTGGCTTCAACGCTTTTTTTACTCTGCTCCATTTGGTTTACCTTTTCTAGAAAAATGATGGCTGACACTTATTGTATTTCGATAATGTTTGTTGCTATTTTCTATGGTATTCGATACTTAGAAAAAGGGGGAATTTGGCGCTTAATTTTGTTCTCGGTTCTCGCAAGTATTGGTATTCTGTCTAAAATACCTGCGGGAATATATTTCGGCTTAGCTATTCCCTTAGCCTTTAAAAATTATAATTTATCTCGTAAAATATCGCTTTCTATATCAATAGTACTTCCATTGACGTTAACTTATCTGTGGTACTTTGTTTGGTGTCCTTTTTTATCAACTGAATACGGAATTTGGTTTAATTCAGGCAGAGAATTAAACATTGGTTTTAACGAAATTGTGACTAATTTTAATCTATGTTTAGAAAACTTTTACTTCCATGCGCTGAAAAGCTATATTATATTGTCTCTTTTTATTCTTGGTTTGTTTTCAATGTTTAGAAAAGCTAACTGGCAACTTATATTCACATTTTTGTCAATAGGGTCAATATTTCTTGTGTACATATTTAAGTCTGGTTTCTTCTTTTATCACCATGATTACTATATTATACCCTTTGTCCCTATGATGGCGTTAATTAGTAGTTATGCCCTTTCTTTAATAAACAGAAAATGGATAGTCGGGTTAATTATGATTGCAGGAGTAAGCGAAGGCATATTAAATCAGGTGCATGATTTTGTAATTGAAGACTCTGAAAAATATAAACTAAACTTAACCGAGATTGCAGACTACACTTCACTTAAACAAGATCTAATTGTAATAAATGGAAATGCGAACCCTCAGCAAATTTATCTAACTCACAGAAAAGGTTGTACTTGTAGCAATTCTCAATTATCCGATAGCGAATATTTAAATGCGTTGAGAGACCGAGGATACAAATATCTCTTTGTTAATAAGCACATTGCAAACCCCTCTATTTCGAAAACAAATGTTTATGAAGACTCTGATTATATCGTTTACGACTTAAACAAAACAGCCAAAAAAAATGACAATCAAACAAGCCCAACAAACGGTAGATAATTGGATAAACGAACACGGTGTTCGTTATTTTAACGAACTAACCAATATGGCGATGCTAACCGAAGAAGTAGGCGAAGTTGCCAGAATTATCGCTAGAAGATATGGCGAACAAAGTGAAAAAGAGTCTGACAAAAACAAAGACCTTGGCAATGAAATGGCTGATGTTCTTTTTGTACTTATCTGTCTTGCCAACCAGACAGGGATAGACTTGACTGAAGCCCTAGGAAAAAACTTACAAAAAAAAGCAGCCCGAGATGGAGAACGGCACAAGAATAATCCAAAGTTGAAATAAAAAAAGGGAACCTAAATTAGATTCCCTTTTAAATTCATTTAGTGATGTATTCGGCTAGAAATGCCAGACGTCATGCTCCTGAAGAAATAACATTTCCTTAATTTTTTCAGCTTCAAGCAATGCGTTCAGTCCTGATTTATATTCATTTATAAAACGATCATACACGTTAGACTGTTTAATAATGTATGAACCAAACTGACGAGACCAAATAATATCCTCTAATGTTCTTCGCTCAGAATCATTTTGACGATTATAAACCTCTTGTTCATTAAATACAAATCTAGCCTCTGGGTAATATAACCAAAACAAAGGTTGAGGGCCCTGAGACTCTCCAAAATCGTTAACCTTGTTTTTCATGGGGCATATTCCAACAATACGAACATCCATTACAGAACGTTGCCTATCAAAAAACCATTCTTCCTTAATTTCATACCAAAGTATTTCACTACTTTCTACCTCAATTGCCTGAGCAACTTCCTCGAATTCTTCTGTTTCGATATTCTCAACATACTGGGTATCCATCCTAGAAAGTAAGTTTTTTACCTCTTCTACGGTCATAGGAGTAGTAAATTCATCGTCAGTACCAATAGGACCAACACTATATGCGGTAATGGTTCCACTTTCTAGCAACGCTTCTCTAATAACATCGAACAAGTTTTGTCTGTCGTTAATTGGGCTTACCGGATAATAGAGAGGATAGTTAATTTTCTCTCTCATATCCATTCTACGCCACACTCTCTTGAGCCACATAACATCCCCTTCGCGCAAATGAGCGTAAGGGATTACCCTTCGTTTAACGGTATGTTCTTTTTGGTATACACCATCAAGTACATACTGAGCATCTGCAGTAGATGCAAAAACTGTTATAAGGATGCCTGCTAGTATTAACTTAAGAGTTTTCATAGCGTTCAAATTTTAGTTCAAATTATATAACCGTAATGGCAATTGTTCCTAAATCACGGACAGTACCATCGGGGCCTTTAGCTTTAATTTTTTCTAAGTATACTTTTTGACCCGGCTTCAATGCTTTTAAAAGCGTTTTCATATCTCCAGTTATTTTGTAACCTTTACCTCTTTGCTCAATTACCTTTCCTTTAACGGTCGCGGACATAACAAAAGAGATTACTCGAAATTTAAGGTCAAACTCGAAATTTTCCATTTTTGCAGCAACACCAGAAGCTGCAGTTAATTTCGATTTTCTAACTTTTCCACCACTTACACCAGCAAATTGAGGTTTTGGATCGGGAACATTTTTACATCTAAATTCTGCTTTACCAAAGTTCTTAGTAACTCCATTAATATTTGCTGATACCGATACAACACAATTTTTTCCTTTACCTGGCATAACGTCAAATTTACCATTAGAACCTGATTTTGATGCATTAGAAATAACAATTTGTAGTAAATCTGTAGGCACTCCTGGTACCGATACTTCAATTGGGTTAGGAAGACCTCTATAAAAAACGTTCATCGCAGTAGGCGAAACAACTAACGCTGGTTTAGCTGCAGTAAATGTGTGATTAAAATCAAAAGACTTATAACTTCCGTCTGGTTTTTTAATTTTAATTACGCCACCCCAAGTAACAGTTCCTTCTGAAGTCGGTACAAAACTAAATAGTCCCATTCCTCCCCCAACTGTAATATTATCGGTCATGATATCTCCTACAACTTTCGTTACACCGCCAGTTGTGTCAATCTCAGTGGAAGCTTCTAAAACTGGTAATTGAGTTGTTGATAATGCCGCAACTAATACTTGAGCTTTAAACGTATCTCCTAAAAAAACATAACTCGTATTAGGTATAACCTTTACCGCTAATTTATCGAATTTGAAATCATCTGCACTAACTTCTCCTAAAAGATGCTTTACCACATCCGCTTCTAAAGAACGAATATCTGCTTGCATCTTTGTTATGTTGGTTATAACGGCAGCAATCGGTAAATGATAAAACTGAGATAATTCCCATGGCTCCATAGCATCACCGTGTTTCTCTTCTTTAAATAAGAATGCGTCTGCAATATCTGCAAGAATTTCCACATTCTTTTCAGGATGTTCTGCGAATTTAGATTTCATACCCTCTTGAAATTCTACAATTTTAGACTTCACCTGCAATGCAGAAAACGGTACAGTTTCATCATTAGGTATTGCTGGTTCGTCACCTATCAGTAGGTGAGTAGGTCCATCCAAATTATCTAGCGACTCTACTTCACTCAAATGCCACATTGAATCTGGAACGCTCGTAAAATCAGGGTTAGCATAATCCATATCTGGAACTCTCGCTTCCACAGTATTTACAATTACCTTTTTAAGGTCTTCCATGTATTCTTGAACTTCTTCAGCTAATTTCTTAACTTCTTGAGCTTTGTCCCAAAATGGACCAACCTTTTTCTCGTCATTCAGTTTTGCTTTATCAAACGCTATATAGGTACGTTCGTTAGCTTCTAATAAGTGATGGTTTGTTTCCTCCAAACCGTGGTTAATCATAACAAAAGCTTTCAAAATAGATTTTGATACGTTCATTGCCAGAAGAGCCATGAGTACTAAGTACATCAATCCAATCATCTTCTGCCGCGGGCTTTCTTTTCCTCCAGACATAATTTAAATAGTTTTATTTATTGGTTGAATGATGAATTATTCTCCTCTGTTTACAGACATTGCATTCAGCATGTTTCCGTACACAGTATTTAATGAACTTAAGTTTTTAGATAACTCAGCAATATTCTCTTTATAAGTTTTTGTACTTTCGACAGACTCATTAAGGTTATTAATTAATTGCGAAATTCCTGAATAGAAATCATCCGTACTCGCACTGTTTGCCTCTGAAGTTTGCAATTGTTTCTCATAAACAGAATTAAGCGAAGTAAGGTTGCTTGTCAGCTTAGCAAATTGCTCTCCCATTCCCTCTGCTGCTTCACTTGAACTAGACACGCTAGAAAGAGGTTCAGACGCCTGTACATACGTATTAGATAGTGTAGTTACATTTTGTGTTGCTGATTTTAAGCTTTCGGTGTACTCATTAGTAGCAACCGAAGCATCAGTCATATCTCCTAATTTTTGAGTTTGATCTTTTAAACCTCTTAATCCTTCGCCTAGACTTGCTATTAATTCTGGTTCTATCTTTGCTTCTTCAAGCATATTATCTAATTGTTCTGTGATAGAACCATCATGTGTTACAGCACCTTCTTCTATGGCATCAAAAGTCTCTTGGTCAAACGCATGATCAGCATCTGGAACTGCAAGTTCAGGGTATACCAAAGTCCAATCTGGCTCTTCGTGCAAAGGTTCGAAGGCTGATAGAATGAAAATTACAGCCTCAACTGATAAACCACCAATAAGTACAGGCGATGCACCTGGCCAGTGTTGAATCTTAAACATCGCACCAATTATCACTAAAGCACCACCCCATCCGTAGACAAAAGCCATTACTCCTTTCCATTTCTTACCTCCTGGTGACCACGCACTTATTTCCTTACTCATGTTATTCTATTTTTTAAAAGATTATTGTTTATTAATTTGCTCCGAATATATAATTTTTTTTAGAAGTCTACATCACCTTCTGCTCTACCTAAATATGACATAACGTTTCTAAATCCGATATACGATTTTGCTGTGTCTTTATATTCAAAGGTTCTAACACCACACTGCATATAATATCCTATATCTTTCCATGAACCGCCACGGATTACTTTTCTTTTTAGTACTGGTGGATCATCATTAGATGCATGCCAATCTTCCCACCAGTTTAAACCGTAATCCATGTTTAAATCGTGTGCGAAATCATAAGCTGACTCATCGAAAGCATTACTAGTCCACTCCGCAACATTCCCTGCCATGTTATATAATCCCCATTCGTTTGGTGAATAAGAGAATACATGAACAGTATGGAAACCTCCATCATCAACATAATTACCTCTTAAAGGCTTAAAGTTCGCCAAGAAACACCCTCTACTATTTCTAGTATATG
>JAESTK010000270.1 GCA_016763645.1 Flavobacteriales bacterium | reverse complement strand
TTTAAAAATATTTTTTTAAAGTATTTATTATCAGGTGGTTTCATTTCATTATTTATATCTTTACTTGTGGGGTTCTCTCATGCGGGATATCATGGGTTAATCAACACAAATTACGAGTACGAATATCGCGAATTTTGGCTCAATAAAATTGAAGCAAAAGAACTCGATGACACACATAAAATGCTTCAAAAAAGTCAGTTGTTGTCTAAAATAAAAGCGTCTAGCTGGGTGATGATAACTTGGGGTTCGGCATTGTATTATTTCCTCGAAACATTTATTGTGAGTGTAGGAGCTTCTTTGTTAGTATCATTACTTTTTTTATTGAAAATAAAACCACAAAAGGAAACCAAGTTAGTAACGGATGGAGGATAGACGTACTTTATTTGTCGATGTAATTCTGCCTCTTGCGCTTCCAAAACCGTACACGTATAGAGTTCCGTTCGAGCTGTCGGAGTATGTCCAAAAAGGAGTTCGGGTGGTAGTTCAGTTTGGAAGAAGTAAACTGTATAGTGGTTTGGTGGCGAATATTCACGAGCAAGCACCAGTCGATTATCAAGCAAAATATATTGACTCTGTTTTAGATGAAACCCCCGTAGTTAATCAATTTCAATTTCAATTATGGAATTGGATTAGCGATTATTACATGTGTAATATTGGCGAAGTGATGAATGCAGCTCTTCCTGCAGGTTTGAAATTAAATAGCGAAACGCATATCGTTTTGCACCCTGATTATAAAAATGGAGAAGTCGAATTATCCGATAAGGAGTATTTGGTTGCAGATGCGCTGCAAATTCAGGAAGTGCTGACTATTCAGGAGATTAGTGATATTCTGAGTGTTAAACATGTTTATCCGATTATTAAATCGCTGATACAAAAGAGTGTCGCCTTGGCGGAAGAAGAAGTAAAACAACGTTATAAACCTAAAGTTGTTGAGTACGTTGCGCTTTCATCCGAAATGCAGAACGAAAAAGTGCTAAAAAATGTGTTTGACGAATTACAAAAAGCGCCCAAACAATTGGAAATGTTGATGAAATTTGTTCAGCTCAGCAATCACTTTGGAGATTACGATAAGCAAGTAAAAAAGGTGGCGTTACAAAAAAGTGTTGGCGCAACTTCTTCGGTGGTCAATCAGTTGTGTAAGAAAGGTGTTTTTTCAGTTTACGAACAAGAAGAAGGGCGGTTATCTCATGCCGAAATAGATAAAAAATATAATTATCAACTTTCTAAAATTCAAGAGGATAAATATTTGGAGGTAAAGAATTACTTTGAGTCTAAAGATGTTGTGCTTTTACATGGTGTAACCTCTTCTGGAAAGACAGAAGTTTACATTAAGTTGATAAAAGAAGCCATAGCGAAAGGCGAGCAAGTTTTGTATTTGCTGCCCGAAATTGCATTGACCACTCAGCTCATTACTCGGTTACAAAAACGCTTTGGCGATAAGGTTGGTGTGTACCATTCTCGGTTTAATCAGAATGAACGAGTGGAAGTGTGGAAAAACGTTATAGATCGCGAAAAATACCAAATAGTGATTGGCGCAAGATCTTCTCTTTTTCTTCCGTTCGAGAATTTAGGATTGGTCATTGTTGACGAGGAACACGAAACTTCGTTTAAACAACACGAACCGGCACCGCGCTATAATGCTCGTGATGCATCTATTGTATTGGCAAAATTGCATAATGCTAAAGTGCTGTTGGGTTCGGCAACGCCTTCTGTAGAAACGTATCGAAATGCTGAGGAAGGCAAGTATGGTTTAGTAGAAATGAAAGAACGATACGGAAACATGCAAATGCCAGAAATTTTGGTTTCTGATATTGCTGATGATACCAAGAAAAGAAAAATGAAAGCTAATCTTGGTGATTTGCTGTATCGCTCTATTGACGAAGCGTTAAAGGCAGGGGAGCAGGTTATTTTGTTTCAAAATAGGAGAGGTTTTTCTCCTTTCATTCAGTGCGATAGTTGTGCCTGGGTTCCTCAGTGTAAAAACTGTGATGTGAGCTTGACGTACCACAAATACCGAAACGAATACAATTGCCATTATTGTGGGTACAAGTTACCTAACATTAAGTCGTGCAAGGCTTGTGGTAGTTTCGAAGTGAGCCTAAAAGGCTTTGGAACTGAGAAAATTGAAGAAGACATCAAGCAGTTTTTTCCAAAGGCTAAAGTGCAACGAATGGACTTAGATACAACCCGTAAGAAGGACGCATACTATAAGATTATCACCCAATTTGAAGAGCGAGGCATCGACATTCTAATCGGAACTCAAATGGTAACTAAAGGACTAGATTTCGACAACGTTGCCCTTGTTGGGGTTCTTAATGCTGACCAGATGTTAAATTTTGCTGATTTTAGGGCTTTTGAGCGAAGTTACCAGTTAATGGCACAAGTAGCAGGTCGATCAGGAAGAAAGAAGAAGAGGGGGAAGGTAATTGTGCAATCGCGTGACCCACATCATATTATTATTCGTGATGTGATTGACAATAACTACGAAAATATGTATTAAAATGAGTTGTTGGATAGGCGTAATTTTAACTACCCGCCATTCCATCGGTTGATAAAATTTACGTTGCGCTACAAAGAAATTAATGCGTTAAACGAGGCTGCGGAGTATTTTTCGGCCATGCTAAAATCGAAATTTGGCGCTAGAGTTCTTGGACCAGAATTCCCTGCTGTGGCGAGAGTTAGAAATCAATTCAATAAAAATGTACTGCTTAAAGTTGAAAAAGAAGCGAGTATTAAAACTGCAAAACAAGCCATTCGTTTAATGTTAGCAGAAATGGCTACCCACAAAGATTTTAAGAAAATTAGAGTAATTGTAGATGTCGACCCGAACTAAGGTTTAGAATCTCTAAATGGCATTATTTACTGTTAGGCACATTTTTTAATTAATGTGCCAAATAATAAAAAGCCTGTCAATTATGACAGGCTTTTCTAGTACAAATGAGTTAAAAAATAGTCGATTAAACTACTTTAACATTTACTGCATTTAGTCCTTTTTCGCTTTCCTCAACGTCATAGCTGACTTTGTCTCCTTCTGCTATTTCGTCTGTTAATGCACTCTGATGGACAAATACATCTTTAGCTCCATCTTCTGGAGTGATGAATCCGAATCCTTTAGAATTATTGAAAAATTTTACTGTTCCGTTACTCATGATTTAAAAATTAAGTTAAATACAAATGTAAGATTTTATAATTATTGTGTATGAATATTTTGTAAATAAACAATCGTGTGAGGTTCGAAGGTGGATGAATTTTTTGAGAAAGTCAATTATAATGGTTCAGGAATAAGAGTGAAACTACCCAACCATAGTCCCTGCATAGGGGTATTTGTAGTTCGTACTGATTAATTTTTTGCCCAGTAAATATGCTATGGTTAGCGTCCCAGCACGACCAATAAACATTGCCATTATAAGCACATACTTTCCGGCAGTGCTAACTTCTGGAGTTAAACCAGTAGATAGACCCACGGTGCTTGCAGCCGAAACGTGTTCGAAAACTAAATCCATAAAGCCAAACCTACCAGAAGCCAATAATTCGGATTCGGTAATTGCCAACGCAAAAATTCCGAGAATGTTTCCAATTGCAAAAAAGATGAATATGGAGTAAGCTTTCATGACAGTATCGTTGGGGATGCTCCTTTTAAATAGTTCCGTTCTCTTTTTACCTTGCACAGTTGCAATTACAGATGCACACATTACTGCAAAAGTGGAAGTCCTTATGCCGCCACCAGCTGAACCAGAAGAAGCACCGACAAACATTAAAAACAAGAAAATAATAAGAACGGGTAGGCTAATAGCAGAAGTCTCTACAACGTTGAATCCTGCATTTCGAGTGGTCATCGATTGGTAAAAAGAATACACCAAGTCACCTGTAAACCCTGTATCTTTTAGTGTGTTATTTTGTTCGAATATAAAAAATATTATAGCACCAAAAAGTAGTAATCCTAGTGTGAAATAGAGCGATACTTTCGTTCCAAACTCTATTGTTTTCCATGGAGTTGCCATTCGTTCTCTAAGTTTTCCAACCGAGAAAATATCGATAACGTAAATCATTCCGAGACCGCCCAAAAAGAATAACCCCATAACAATACCGTGAACCATGTAATTGTTTACCACATCGGGGTGCATCATACCCCCGTTAAGACTGGATAGCCCCGCGTTATTAAATCCTGATATTCCATGAAAAATAGATTGATACAGCCTTTCTGAATCGTCAGCAAAAATACCTTGATTACCGAAAGCGAGGTACAGTAGGCCGATACCCAACACTTCTATACTGGTTGACCATAAAATGATTTTAGCTAACATAGAGTGGGTTTTTCCAATAGAATCTTGGTTTACAAAATCTTCAATTACTTCGTGGTATTTGAGCGATACTCCAAACTTAGCGACAACAAGTAAAAGCGCGCCAAATGCTATTGTATTTAATCCCCCAAGTTTTATCATAAACAGCATCACAATTTGTCCTTTTAAGGTAAGCGCTTCGGCAACATTTATTGTGGTTAAACCAGTTACACTAACCGAAGACATTGCCATGAAAATTGAATCGGTAAGGTTTAAACCTCCTGGAATATTACTCATCTCGGGTAGCGAAAGCAGAAATGCGCCAACCAATGTCATCGTTAGTATAGAGATGGTAAACAAAAGTGCAGGATGAATTTTTATCCAGCTATTCATTGTCCCACGGGTTATAATATTGATAATAAGAATTACGAAAATGAAGAGTTGAATAAAAATTGTAGAGAAATCAGCAAAACCTGTAAATCCAAGTCCGACAAATATTGGTTCAAGAATTAATGTATCGAAAACATTGTAAGAAATTCCCTCTAGAAGAAGCAGAGTCATTATTATTGTTTCAAACCAATTTGATTTGAGATACTGAATAGGGTTGAAATTATAGATGTAGCGAATCGCGAATCTTATGATATAAAACCCGAAACTACCTTCCATGAGGCTCAATAAAAATGCTTTGGATTTTGGATGATGTTCGAACCCATAATAGTAAACCATTATACTAAGCGCACTTATTGATACAAGGATGCTGAGTACACGGAGAACACCCAATACACTATTTTTACTCTCGTAGAGTTTTATATTGGCTTGTTCCCGAAACGAATTAAAGGACATTTTTAAGAAATCAGAATAGCAGCTTCTTTACGTAATAGATTTTTATCAAGGGGCACTACGCCCACTTTTTCGCAGACTAAACCGCCCGCTAAGTTGGATAGATTTGCGATAACGTCTTTTGGTAAATTAAGTGCCAAACAAAGTGCAGCAACACTCAAAACAGTATCTCCAGCTCCAGAAACATCAAGAATGTTACGTTTGAAAGCCAGGCGTATGTACATTTCGTTACCATCACTGATTGCAATTCCATGTTCACTCAGTGTGATGAGTGCATTTCGAATTGAATTTTGTGATGCAGCTTTTTTAGCCCACCGACAAGACTTGTCTTGTTGGTGGGATCAACTTCAATAGATAAACCTTCTTTCAATTCTTTAAGATTTGGTTTAAAGAGCGTAATGTTTTTGTAACACAAAAAATTCTTTGTTTTTGGATCTGCTATTGTTGGAATATTATTTGATTTCCCTAGCTGAATAACTTTCTCAATAATTGATTTTGTAAGAACGCCTTTGTTGTAATCTTCGAAAACGATGGCATCAATTTTTTCAGATTTTAATATTTCACAAATTTTATTGAAAAGTAAATCTTCTAACGAAGAAGATATATCTGTTTCAATTTCTTCATCAACACGCAATTGATGCTTATCTTCAGCAATAATTCTTGTTTTAACAGTTGTTGGTCGAGACGAATCTTGAATAATGCCTCGATGGGTTAAGTTTTGATGTTTGAGCAATTCTAAGACTTCATTTCCAGAATGGTCACTACCAATTATAGAACACAAAATGGGGTTGGCTCCTAAAGCTTGAATGTTTAATGACACATTAGCAGCACCACCTAATCGATTTTCTTTTTTTGTAACAGCAACAATTGGAACAGGTGCTTCGGGTGACATACGCGAGATTTCTCCCCACATGTACGAATCAATCATAACATCACCTACAACCAAAACATTAAGTTCGTTGAACTGCTCGAAAATCGTATCTAAATTTTGTGAAGTCACTAATTTAATTTTGACAACGCTACTTTTAGACGAGACATTGCCTCAACCAATAATTCATCAGAAGCTGCATATGAAATTCGAATACAGTTTGGACTGCCGAACGCATCGCCTGTAACCAATCCTACGTTAGCTTCAGTAAGTAAGTATAAACTTAAATCGCTAGAATTATTGATGAACGTATTTCCATCAGATTTCCCAAAGTACGAGCTAACGTCAGGAAAGAAATAGAATGCGCCTTTGGGCATATTAATTTTTAACCCTGGAATTTCTGATAAAAGACCATGCACCAATTTCCTTCTTCTATCGAAGGCTTCGGTCATGTAGCTCGTTTCTTTTGGGTCGGCTTCGACTGCTGCTTTTGCAGCTCGTTGTCCAATACTGCAAGTTCCAGAAGTAAATTGCCCTTGCATTTTTGTACACGCTTTGGCAATCCATAATGGTGCGCCCATATAGCCAACTCTCCAGCCAGTCATCGCAAAGGCTTTAGAAACCCCATTAATAGTAATTACTTGGTCGTAAATAGCATCAAACTGAGCTAAACTTTCGTGTTTTCCTTCGAATGTAATGTGTTCGTATATTTCGTCTGCAATTACGTTTACGTTTTTGTTGTTCTCAAAATAATCGGCAATACCCCTTAATTCAGCTTTCGTGTAAACCGTTCCTGTTGGGTTACAAGGCGAACTGAAAATCATCAATTTAGTTTTCGAAGTTGTTTTTGCTTGTAATTGCTCGGCTGTAATTTTAAAATCGACATCAATTCCTGCATCAATAAAAACAGGAACGCCACCAGCCAATTTTACAATTTCAGCATAAGTAACCCAGTATGGTGAAGGAAGTAGAACTTCATCTCCCTCGTTTATCAAACACAACACAACATTGGTAATTGACTGCTTTGCGCCTGTAGAAACAACAATTTGTTCGGGTGAATAATCTAAATTATTATCTCTTTTAAACTTGTTTGAAATGGCTTGTCTAAGGTCTAAATAGCCAGGTACAGCCATGTATTTCGTGTAATTTTGGTCTATTCCTTCTTTGGCAGCATCTTTTACAAAGTCTGGCGTATTGAAATCTGGTTCGCCCAAACTAAGGTTGATTACATCGATGCCTTGCTCTTGTAATTCGCGACTTTTTTGAGACATTGCAATAGTTGCCGATTCCGATAAGCCGAGTATTCTATCTGATAATTGCTCCATGTTCTATTTAATTATAGGATAAGGTGCAAATCTAAACAATAACCAAATATATATATATCAGAAACAAAATGTTTAAAATTGCGTTTAGGAAGAACCCAAAATTTATGATTATGGATTGGTTAAATAGTATTACGCACATATTAATGTTGGCGATTCCCGCAGGAATTTTCTCGTGGACCGCTTTAGCTATGTGGAAAAAATATTTGGAGTACATCCAAAAGAAACACGAAGTCAGTCAACTAGAAAGGGGGAAAAATACCAATGCAAAAACTATTTTGCCGCTAAAAATGCAAAGTTACGAGCGTATTGTTTTGTTTTTAGAGCGTATTGCGCCCGAAAACTTAATTATTAGAGTTCATGAGCCTGGCATGTCAGCAAAGCAGTTACACCGTAAATTAGTTGACGGGATACAACAAGAGTACGAACACAACTTATCGCAGCAAGTATATGTTTCTATCAAGGGCTGGGAAGTCGCAAGAACGGCAAAAGAAGATACCTTGCACATCGTAAATCTAGGAATTAACAAAATGAATGAAAAAGCAACTGGTTTAGAGTTGAGTCAAGAAATTTTCCAAACACTATCTAAATTAGGTCAATCGCCATCTAAACCTGCAATTGACGCGATTAAAAGAGAGTTGAAGCAGTATATTTAAATGAATCCTAATAACTCGAAAATCGAATGTTATTTATTTGGTGATATCCTTCGTTTTACTCAGAAAGAATTCCCCGAGGCTCTGCCTCGTGGGTTTCCGCTTCAACCT
>JAESTK010000269.1 GCA_016763645.1 Flavobacteriales bacterium | reverse complement strand
GGTGCTAAATGTCCTAACTGTAAGGAAGATGTAATTGGGCGATCTGACAAAAAATTCTGCTCTACTTATTGTAAATCGAATTACCATTATCAAGCTACAGTTGAAAAAGAGTCGAGTTATATCAACATCGATCGACAATTGAAATTGAATCGTAGAATACTCAAAGACTATAATCGAGCAGGGAAATCCACAGTTCGTGCAGAAAAGTTAATTGAAGTTGGGTTTGACCCAAAATACATTACACATTGGTGGAAAAATAATAAAGGGGATACTTACCTTTTTTGTTATGAATTTGGTTTCCTTTCAAAAAAAGAAAATAAGCGAGAAAAATATGTTCTTGTACAATGGCAAAATTATATGGAAAGTGCAGAGTAAATAACGTTTTGATGAATATAACTCATCTGTAATAAAACGCTATACAAGTATATTTTGTGCACAAGCCCTTGAATAATTGAGTTTAATCATATAAAAAGAGCTAAATTATAGCTTATAACTTTTACTATAGAGATAAGGTGTACTAAAAATATATAGAAGATGTATATACAAGAAAACTATAAACAGAGATTGAAAGGTTCTATGAGGAGGCAGACGACAACCTCTGGTATCCTTAATTTTCAAAACACTTCATAAATAGTTCACAAATTGATATCTTTACAGGAATCAGGAATTCGCAAACGACTATTAATGAGTAATTTAGAATAAAAATTTGGTTATATCGAGGAAATGTATAAAGTTTTTATAAGAGAAGTGCCTCTAATTATTTGTAATTCTAAGCAAATTTCAGAGTCGGAAAAAGAGGTAAATATTAAACAGTTTTACGATGATTTTGATTGGGAGACCCAAATAGATTCTTTACATTATAAGGTTTATGTTGTGGGTGATAATGTAGCTGAAATTTGGAATTCATTTAAAAGCTACTTTAAAGGAATTGCCGCTGCAGGAGGGATGGTGAAAAACGATAAGGAAGAAATACTGTGTATTTTTCGTAACGGAAAATGGGATTTACCTAAGGGGAAGGTTGAAGAAGGGGAGGAACTTGAAGATGCTGCTATTCGCGAAGTTGAAGAAGAATGTGGAATAGGTGGATTGACAATTACAAGTAAGCTTAAAAGCACTTATCATACATATAATCTGGGAGGTAAAAACATTCTAAAAACCACTTATTGGTATTCGATGAAAACAGATTGGAGTAAAGTATTAGCGCCTCAACTAGAAGAAGGAATTACTAAAGTTGAATGGATAAGTAAAGCTGATTTGGGAAAGGTAAGATCGAATACGTACAAATCTATATTGGAGTTGATAGCCTAATGAGCTGCAAGAAAGTTTGTCTTATACCAAAGCTCAATATCTTTTAATTCTTGCCCTGAAATTTGATGTTTTATAGGGTACTCTTTGTGGGTTAGCTGAATACCTGATTTTCTAATTGTTGCACTACATCTCCGGCCTCTATCAATTGTAAGAACTTGATCTAAGATGCCATGTCCGTAAAAAGCCTTTATTGATTTGTATTGCTCTGCGCCAGATTCATTTGCTTTCGTATTTTCTGATAGCAACATTCCTGAAAGACAAATAATGCCATCGATAGCTTTAGGGTGGCTCAGCGCAATTTGAGCACTCATAATAGCACCTTGGCTAAAACCTCCGACTATTGTTTTTTCAGTGTTATATTTTTCTTTCATCACTTCGATAAATTGTAGTAGCATCGTTTCGCTTTGTAGAGCCTGATTTAAATTTCTTCCGTGATTACCATCAGGCTTAAACGCAATATCATACCAAGCATACGAATTCGCAGAACGTGTAATTGGTCCACGAACACAAATAACAGTAGTTTGAGGGAATCGATTAACGAACGAAAACAGATCAGTTTCATTACTCCCATATCCGTGAATGAGAATCAATAAATTACTAGGAGAACTAGCTTCTTTCACAATATAGCTGAGGTTAGATTTTGGTTCATGCAGAAGCTGATTGGCTGAGCAGTTTAACCAGATAAAGCTGATAAAAATAAAAAGCGCTATGGATTTAAGTTTCATAAAAACGGACTTATGCAGGCACCATATTTATTTTTTTCTCGATAAACCGTTCGCTATAATCTTCAGGTAGAATGGACTTAATATGGTTAGCGAGAACTTCCAATCCTTTGGCATTTTCGCCTTTAAATCACAAAGAAAAGAAGTTTTACCAGATGCGCTACCTCCAGCAATTCCAATAATATAAGGCTCCCAATTCATGGTGCTAAAGTAAGATTACTTAGTACTTGAGCCTATAAGCTTGGTCCATAAATTTTCTCCACCAAATCGGTGTATTTCGCCATGATGTTTTTGCGTTTTAGCTTCATAGTTGGAGTGAGTTCTTCTGTGTCAACCGTCCATTCGTGGGCAATTAGTTCGAATTTTTTCACCTGCTCCCACTTACCAAATTGGTCGTCAAAGCTTTCAAGTTCCTTGTTTATTCGCGCGATTACTTGCTCGTTTTTAATCATTTCTTCGTTAGATGAAACGTTAATTCCTTTACGGGTACACCATTCGTTAACAAATTCAAAAGCAGGTACAATAAGAGCTGCAGGATGCTTTTTGTTTTCCCCAATCACCATTATTTGCTCAATAAAACGAGATTCTTTGTATTTGTTCTCCATTTGCTGAGGTGCGATATATTTTCCGCCAGAGGTTTTAAAAATTTCTTTTTTACGGTCAGTAATTTTTATGAAATCTCCATCAACAAAGCAGCCGATGTCTCCTGTGTGGAACCAACCTTCAGCATCAATAACTTCTTTGGTTTTTTCTTCGTCTTTGTAATAACCCATCATTAACAAATCGCCTTTGGCGCAGATTTCTCCGTCTTCAGCAATTTTAACTTCAACACCTTTCAGTTTTCTGCCCACTGTTCCAAATCGAACGCCATCGTTATCGGCACAATTTACAGAAATTACTGGCGAAGTTTCAGTTAGTCCATAGCCTTCCATAACGGGTAAGCCAGCCGCATGAAAAACTCTTGCTAATCGAGGTTGTAGAGCCGCACTACCGGAGGCGATAACTTCAACGTTTCCGCCAAGAGCGATTTTCCATTTGCTGAAAATTAATTTTCGAGCAATTTTTAATTGGAATTCGTACCAAGCACCATTCGCACCATTTATTTCGTATTGCAAACCAAGGTTTAAAGCCCAGAAAAATAGTTGAGTTTTGATGCCTCCAGCAGAAGCGCCTTTGGTTACAATTTTGTCGTACACTTTTTCTAGTAATCGAGGAACGGCAGTGAATACATTTGGTTTTACTTCACGAAGGTCATCCCCAATTGTTTCCATACTTTCAGCAAAGTATATTGAAACACCATTCATCATGTATAGGTAATGAATCATACGTTCGTAAACATGACAAACGGGTAGAAAACTTAATGCTTTTGCATTTTCGTCAACGGGCAGCCTTTCCGATGAAGCGATTGCATTTGAAACAATATTCCTATGAGAAATCATGACTCCTTTTGGTCTTCCAGTAGTTCCAGATGTGTAAATAAGAGTTGCTAAATCTTCCGTTTTAATGACATCTTTTCGTTTCTCAACTTCGGCTTGGTCAATTTCATTATTGGTATCTAACATTTCCGACCAATGCGTAGCCCCATCAATTTTATCGTAGGTGTAAATGTGCTTAAGAGTAGGAACATTGTCTTTTATAGCCATTAATTTTTCGAGCACACCAGCATCAGAAACAAAGCAAATTTTGCATTCGGCATGATTCAATATGTACTCGTAATCAGCTGAGCTGATGGTTGGATATATCGGCACATCAATCGCTCCAGTTTGCATCACTCCAATATCCGTCATATTCCACTCTGGTCTATTAACCGTACAAATCATGGCAATTTTATCACCGGGGTTTATTCCTAGTTTAAGCAAACCGCGACTCATTGCATTTGCTTTGTCAATAAATTCTTGAGTCGAATATGGTATCCATTTGCCATCGACTTTACTACAAAAAGCGTCTGCCTTCGGAAAATTTTCTAATTGGTAATAAGGGAAGTCGAATAATCTTTTAATTTCTATAGCCATAATAGTTATGTTATGCTCGCATACTAATATTTAGTATCTTTGAGCTAGACCAAATGTAGAGAAAGAAAATGAAAATCACCAACTCATTTACACAACAATTTGATATTCAATTTCCAATCATTATGGCGCCCATCTTTTTGGTGTCTAATTTAGCGATGGTAAAAGCAGGAATGCAGGCAGGAATCGCAGCTACTTTTCCGAGTTTAAATTACAGAAACGATGGAGAGTTAGAATCCATTTTGGACGAATTGAATGCCGAACAAAATAATTCTGTCGGTAGATATGGCGTAAACCTTATCGTGCAAAAGTCTAATCCGATGTACATTAAACATTTAGATATCTGCGTAAATAAAAAAGTTCCATTCTACATCACATCGTTAGGTAGCCCAAAAGAGGTAATAGAAAAAGCGCACTCTTATGGCGCAAAAGTGTTGTGCGATGTTACTAATATCGCTCATGCACAAAAATGTTATGATTTAGGATGCGATGGTTTTATTGCTGTTGGGCAGGGAGCAGGTGGGCATGCAGGAAACAACCCATTAATGTTGTTGGTTCCCGCTTTGAAAAAAGCATTTCCTGATAAAATTGTAATTGGTGCAGGAGGAGTTGCAACTGGCGATGCGTTGACTTCAATTCTCGCCTTGGGAGGACAAGGATCTTCCATTGGTACTCGCTTTATTGCATCAACAGAAGCAGGTGTAAACGATGGGTATAAAGAAGCAATCGTAAATTCGAGTATGGAAGACATAGTAATGTCAACCAAAATTTCGGGAACGCCTTGTAGGGTAATTAATACCGATTACGCGAAGAAAATTGGCTACACCCAAAATTGGTTTGAGCGATTGTTATCGAATAACAAAACAACTAAAAAGTATTTTAAAATGTTGGTGCAATTTCGAGGCATGAAAAAGCTAGAACAATCTGTTGCGGGGGGCAGTTACAAAACACTTTGGGTAGCGGGCAAGTCTTCTGAAATGGTTGAAGATATACGAACCTGTGCAGAAATAATTGCTCGTTTAAAACAAGAAACATTTCAGAGTTTAGACAACTTGCGCGATTTAATTAAAGCATAGTGTAATTAGAAGGTGGGATTTGATTTTAAATTAAAATCTAATCCCTTTGCTTTGCCTAAAGCTAAAAAAACCAATTAATATTTCACGTGCGTAAAGCGGTAGCTTGAGCAGTAGCAGGCGCGGAGTTTTATTTTACCTTAAGAAACCACCTGCTTTGCAGGTGGTAATGTAATTGAGGCTATGCCTATATTTGTGAAGTATGAGCAAATATAAAAAACAATCGCATGTGATATATAAATGCGATTACCATATTG
>JAESTK010000268.1 GCA_016763645.1 Flavobacteriales bacterium | reverse complement strand
TTACCGTATCCTCAAAACTCGGATTAGGAACAAGGTTCTGAGCCTCTATATGCTCAACACCCCAACCAAAACAAAGCAATAAAACAAGATAATAACGGAGGCTGGTAAACATGAGACTAAACTATGTAAAATTTATGACAAATGCAACCTGTCTTGTGGTTGAAAACCTACTGGCAAGCTATTACTCATAGCAATATATCCTTCTGTATTTCCTGCGCCTCCATTACTCTCCCCAATTTTCACTAAACCATTTGGTATCGTAAAGGCATTATTATTACCATACATAACTAACCGACCATTTGCTGAACGCATTACAATACTATCGTTCTCCATGTGGCGCATCTGAACAAACCCATTATCTCCAATACCTATTCGGAAACCATCTGCATTTGTGGCTCCTGTATTTCCGTTAGTAAAACGTAGCATTGTTCTGCCTCCATTCTGCTGATGTAAATGCAGCCTGTCTCTAGGGATAAAACCAACAGGTAAATTATTACCCATGGCTATACGCCCTGCGTTGTTGGCGTTGGTCCCGTTGTTAACCAAAAGGCGTGTTGTGCCGTTGGTCCAATCAGAAGTATAAGCCTCCAACCCAAAAGAAGAAGGGCATTGAATAACGTTTTCAAAACTAGGGTTCGGTACTAAATTTTGCCCATAAGAGGCGGCTTGGGTAAGCAAAACGAGTATAAAAACGGTAGTAGTTTTTATTTTTTGGGGTAAAGAAGCGATAAACATGATTGCAAACTATGTAAAATCTATGAGATACGCAATTTTAATACGTTACAAATCAGTAAAATACACTTAAAGCTGTATATAGGCATACACTTTTGGCTGTATGTTTTATGTAGGATATCAACTTAACTTGCTGTCCGATTTATTATAGTTCATCCATAAAGATCTTTTCGGTTTTTACTGTAGATATTGGAGAGGCGAGGAACTATTTTTCAGAGCCTTTTAGCTGTTTTGGGTCGTTGTAATGTTCATCATATTTACCCTTTTTTATTCTTATATCTACATCTGATACATACACCCAATTGCCCTTTTGCAACTCGAGCGCATCGAAACTCATGTCGGGTAGATAATACATACGAACACCTTTTAGGTCATCTTCGGTAGGCGAGAGGTGGTCGAACACAATTTGATTTCGTTTTTCTTCCCATTTAAGGCTCATGGTTACTTCTTCTGCGTATTCAAAAATTATTCTACGGGGAGATCTTTTAGAGAGTTTGAAAATCTGAGCGCCAAATTTGGGCTTGTTCGAACTTGTAAAATACAGCACTTCAATAATTTTTTTGGTTGTAAATTGGTCGTTTCCATCCCAGCCGAGCAGGGTGTAGTACGTTTTCCCTTTTTTCTTTACCACAATAATGTCCGAATATAAAGCCCCAAACCATTTTGTGTGGTCTAACTGTCTATTGAGCGGACGAGTAATTTCATCGCTTTTATCGATAAGCTCGTAGAGTGCATAATCTTTAGAGCCTTTAACATGAACTTGTAACAAGCAGAAGTACTTGTGTGTTCTATTGTTTAGTGGCATGTTCCAAGTAATCATTCGAAACGCATTGTCAGGAGAACGCAAATCTCCAATAGCTGGAATATCGTTAAAATTGAACTCGTAGGAAGCGTCTTGAGATAAAATTGATTTAAAAACGGAAAGGAATGCTTGGTTGAATTCTGCTCTTTTTACATCACTTTTTGCATGAAGAGTAAGTTCTCTCAAGGTAGCTAACGAGTCTTCATATTTCTCAAATATTTTAAGTTTTTCTTTATCTTGAGATATACAAGATGTAGAGATAATTATGGTAAGTATGAATAAAGTTGTTCTCACTTTCTGTTAACGAATAAAATCAAAATATCTGATAACCATGTGTTCAATATAAGGTTTTGAGCAAAAAAATGTCAGTTCGAGTGGAATTCTGTAAGAATTTTATATCGAGAAAGATATTTTTCAGTTTCAATCGTTGCTTCTCGATACAATTTTCTATGAAAATCACTCGAATTGACAACGATTCCTAAAAGGAACACATTGTTGCGGTACAAAAAAAGAGGCTTAATGGTTAAGTCTCTTTTAAATTTGAAATATTTATTCAGTTTTAGCTGTTAATTACGCAACATGTAAGTATTCTTTTTTAGCCAAGAGCTCTTCTTCAGTTTCTTCAGCATCTGGATTATCTACACAACAATCGACTGGGCAAACTGCAGCACATTGGGGCTCATCATGAAATCCTTTACATTCGGTGCATTTGTCAGTAGAGATATAATAAACATCCATATCTACGTGCTCTTGGTCTGCATCTGCGTCCATTTGCGCTCCGGAAGTGGTGGTTTGTGCTCCTTTAAGAGATGTTCCATCAGATAACCTCCATTCGGCACCACCTTCGTATATTGCATTGTTAGGGCATTCGGGCTCGCAAGCACCACAGTTAATACATTCGTCAGTTATAATAATTGCCATTTTATCGCTTTTTAGTTATTCGTACTTTCGCAAAAGTTCGGCAAATATACTCAAACCTCAAATTTCGAATCATAAATTTTAAAAAAATGCAGTTAACAGAAAGAATAAAGGTCTTGGATGAGTTGGGAGAAACGATTAATTCATTTTTTAAAGCGCCAAAAGAGCACGAGTGGTACGACTTACTTCATGCATCTTATGTGTTAAATCATTGGTTTACAGAAGAGAGTGTGTTGACTGCTTTTTCGGGTATTCGTAGTTTTTTGGAGAAAGAAAAATTAGAAAATTGGGTTGAAGAATATAATTTTCAAGTAACAAATCCTAGCCCCAAAAGGGTAGGCGTAATAATGGCGGGAAACATCCCCATGGTTGGTTTTCATGATTTACTGTGTGTTTTTATTTCGGGAAACCGATTTGTTGGCAAGCTATCGAGCGATGATAAATTGTTGCTTCCTGCGTTGGTCAAGAAAATGATAGAAATTGATTCTAGGGTTGCTAATTTTATTTGTTTCGAAGAACAATTAAAAGATAATATTGATGCTGTTATTGCTACAGGAAGTAATAACTCTGCTCGTTATTTTGAATATTACTTTGGTAAATACCCGAATGTAATTCGCAAAAATAGAAACGCGGTTGCTATTCTTTCTGGAGATGAAACGCAGGAAGAGCTTGTTGCGCTTGGCGGTGATATTTTTACTTTTTTTGGGTTGGGTTGTAGAAATGTGAGTAAAATATTTTTACCGAAAGATTATCTTATTGATACTTTTTACGAGGGAGTTTACAAGCACAAAAATGTAATTGAGCATAATAAATACAATAATAACTACAGCTATAACCGAACGGTTTATTTGATGCAAACGGCTAAATTTTATGACAATAATTTTCTGCTTTTAAAAGAAGATAAATCTTTTACTTCGTCAATTGGTACGGTAAATTTTGAGGTATATACAGACATAAATACTGTGAAAGATAGCTTAAAATTACAAGATGAAAACATACAATGTGTTGTGTCTAACATTAGCGATATTCATACACGACAAGTTGGTTTCGGACAAGCACAAACGCCCCAATTAACTGATTACGCAGATGGAGTTGATACGCTTCAGTTTTTGAAAACACTATAAAGTGTAGTTTCCCTAAATTGCAGAAATGTTAATTTCCAAAAAATTTCAGCTATCTTCGACCCTCAAACGTCTGTTTATTTTAAGACAACGTTATGCGTCATCATCAAATAAAGTAATAATTGAACCATTGAAAAAATCTATTTTAAATATTGAAATACTTCTCATCTTATTCTCATTAGTCTTTATTACCTCTTGTAATGGGCAAGACAAACCAAGTTCATTAAAGGAAAAACAACCAATCACTAAGTCATTTCCTTTTGTAAACACTATGGTTTGGAAGTTGGATAGTATACCTCAAATAGCCGAATTCGTAGTAGACATATTTGAGGACAAAAAGGGGAATCTCTGGTTTGGAACCATGGGGAAAGGTGCGGCTTGTTATGATGGAAAAACGCTTATCTACATTTCTACAAAAGACGGGTTATGTGGAAATGATGTTGCGAGTATCGCAGAAGATCCCAACGGAAATATATGGTTTGGAACTCATAATGGCGCGTCCAAATATGATGGTAAAACATTTACCAATTTTGGTAGTACCGAAGGCTTACATGGCCTTGGTTGTAACATTCTGGTAGATAGAAATGGTAACATTTGGGCTGGTACAAATGATGGTCTTTTTCGTTATGACGGCACGTTTTTCTCTAAATTCAACATTCCTAACCCGGTTATTGAAAATCCATCTTACCATTGGGAAGCTGGCAAGGTTTGGAGCCTGGTTGAAGACAAAAAAGGGAACCTGTGGTTTGGAAGAGACGGCTATGGTGCGTGTAAATTTGATCCTTCGGCTGAGCTCAGGGGAACTGGAACATCCTTCACTCATTTCACCAAAAAAGATGGCCTGTGCAGTAATAATGTTAATAGTATTATTGAAGATCAACAGGGGAACATTTGGTTCACATCCATCCCATCCAGCACACCCGAAGAAATTAAAGAGGGCGGAGTAAGCCGTTATGACGGTAACACTTTCACTAAGTTTCCGGAAATAGAAGGCCTTAATGAAAAGAGCTATTACTCTATCTGCGAGGATAAATTAGGGAACATTTGGATTGGTGCAGCGAACTCTGGAGTGTACCGATATGATGGCGAGAAATTCACATTGTTTAACGAGACAAACCGGATGGATTTGACCTGGAGTTTTGGTGTTCAAAGTATTTTGGAAGATAGAAATGGAACGCTTTGGTTCGGTTTCTCCGGAGGACTTTTTCGCTTCAATGGCTCAGCGATTATTAATGTTACACAAGCGGGACCATGGAACTAAAATAAAAACGAACGCATAACAATGTATAAGCCCCATGCTACGCCTAAACGTCCAATTTAATCAGGAAGAATCCCCGAGGCTCTGCCTCGTGGGTTTCCGCTTCAACCTCTCCTT
>JAESTK010000267.1 GCA_016763645.1 Flavobacteriales bacterium | reverse complement strand
TTCAAAAATAAACAAGCTGTCGCTCTTTCTCTTTTCTTACTCCGTTTCGCTACGCTCCACTACGTAAGAAAAGAGAAATATACCCAACAACGTGGTGAAACTAATCAGTTAGTGACTTTAACACTGGAAGTGCAACAGATAAACAAGCTTTGACACAACCTGATGCTGCATCACTAAATAATATTGATGCTTTAGGGGGGTTATATAAAAATGGTCTGGTTGGTAAAATTCAAGTTCAAGTTTCTACTAATTTAGTTAAAGAAGACGCTGGAGTTCAAGAAACATTAGATTTACGACAACAAAACATAATAAATGCTCTTGTTGCCAGCGGAGTGGCGTTAAGTGATATTGAAATATTGCCACAGACAGATAAGAATGATAGTGGTAATACTGGTTATTCGGCAACAATAGATTATCAATATAAACAAAATGCGAGTTTACCAACTACCCCATAAATTCAAAATAATTTTTATTTTGATGCTCAGTATGCAATCTGTGGTTGCGCAGAATACTGATTCTACTAGCTATTGGACAAATGGAAAGTTGAAATTCTGTGGCGTACTGAATGAAGGATTACTAAATGGGCCGTCAATTGAGTATAACGAGTTTGGTCACGTGAAGTCAGAAGGAGTATTTCTTAACGGTGATAAATCTGATGAATGGAAGTACTATAACATGAATAATTTGGCAGAGGTTGGAAGTTATCAAGCTGGGAAGAAGTATGGAGAATGGAAAGAGTTTAACCTTGATGCGAGCGAAGTATACTTTGGAGTATATAAGGATGGATTAAAATCTGGGGCTTGGATTTTAAAAATGGGTGAGATAATTTTAATAAAAGATTACTTTCAGTTGGGGAAGATAGAGGGTGCTGGCTATTGTTACTATGGGACTGGGGAAATTAAATCTAAAAACATGTATCGAAATGGGCAATATCACGGAGTAAATATTGGCTACCATGAGAATGGTGAGATAAGTATACGTTCAAATTACAAAGATGGCTTGCAAGATGGCCTCCAAAAACATTACTCAGATGTTGGTAAACTTATCAAAGAAGAGATTTACAAAGACGGTGAGTTAATCGAAACCAAAGAATACTAACACCACTCACACATCCTAGTCAATCCCCCGCCCGTCCTCTCGGATTTAGCGAAGCGTAATCCGTGAGTTGAGTTAATTGCCTATAATGCAGAGCTAAGGCACGTTTTAAATGTGGTTTTAGCGTTTACTTATTGGTTAGTTTAAAAAGCTGCAATAACCACCTCTAGCGCCTTTTTTTGCTTAGCCCTCGTTAGCGCACGAATGCTGCTAGTTCACGATTTTATCGTGGACTTACATTAGAGGTAAGCCTGTTTAGTTTTATGGTTCTGAATTACATTATCAATCAAAAAGCAAAGATGTTGCTTAGTGCTATCGTCTAATTTTTCGATATTCTCAATGCGTTTTAAGAGATCTTTATCCAAAGACGAAAGTTCCCCTTCACCGATGATATAATCAACGCTTACGTTAAACACTCTAGCGAGTTTAATAAGCACCTCAATAGAAGGAGTATTGGCATTACGCTCGTAGTTACCAATAATAGTTCTCGACACCTCTGCTTTTTTCGCCAGCTCCACTTGCGATAAATTATTTTTCTTTCGAAGCCGTGAAATCTGTTCTCCAATGTTTAACATAGTTGTCTAAAGTCAAGTAAAAGTAGTTGTTCTATGCAAAAGTAGTTAAATAAGTTTGGCAAAAGAAATGCTTGTTTGTCGTTTGAGTGGAAATAATCTTCTACATTTGTCAAATATGTTTGACATAAAACTTTTTTTACAATGGTAAAGCACCAAAACGAATTAGACGTACAGAACCCCGAACAAATCAGCTATCAAACCCAAGTTAGGCTTTACGATATTAGGCGGTGTTAAGCTCGATGGACTAGATAGGTTACGAGTAACCATGAAAATAGAGGTAATCAACCGCCAGTTTGAGCATTACCTAAACAATCCCGAAATAGCCAACCTAGCAATCCGTCATAACTTAGACCTGTACAACGACACCCAAGTAGAAAAGCTAATCCGTAAATCAGCCGAAAAATTAGAAGTCGGTACAAGCTCCATCGCAACCGCAGTAGCAACGATAACCAACCAGTTAGAATTTTACCGATTACGAGAAATAGAGCGAACCCATTTAGCCACGCAACCCATACAGGTAAAATTATCTAAAATAGAGCGACAAGAAGCAGAGGACTTTTTAAAGACAAGTGAATTACTCCAAGCAACCAATGACATGATAGGAAAAAGCGGATTAATCGGAGAAGAACACAACCGTTTGTTAATGTACTTGATATTTACGAGCAGAAAACGACAGCACCCGTTACACATTGTAAGTTTAGGAGCAAGCGGAACAGGCAAAACTTACCTACAAGAAAAAGTAGGCGAGTTAATCCCCGAAGAAGATAAACTCGAAATAACCGTACTATCCGAAAATGCCTTTTACTACTTCGGACAAAAGGAACTGACCAATAAACTCATATTAATCGAAGACCTAGACGGAGCAGAAAATGTAATGTACCCACTACGGGAACTACAATCTAAAAGAAAAATCAGTAAAACAGTAGCCCACAAAGACACCAGAGGCAATACCAAAACAGTACACCTAGCGGTAGAAGGTCCGGTAAGTGTTGCAGGGTGTACCACTAAAGAAAGTATTTACGAAGACAATGCCAATCGTAGTTTTCTAATCTATCTCGACCAAAGCGAAGCCCAAGACGAAAAGATAATGGCGTATCAGCGCAGCCAATCGGCAGGAAAAATTGACCAAGACGAAGAGGCGGAAGCCGCCAACTTATTACGCAACTGTCAGAGAATATTAACACCCGTTGCGGTTCGCAACCCTTATGCAGAACAATTACGTTTACCGCAATCCGTATTTAAACCAAGAAGAACCAACAGTCATTACCTCGCATTTATAGAAGCAGTAACCTATTATACCAATTTAATTTCATATAGCCCGATATTATATGTATCTTTATTGAATGGGAAAGGTATTTGATATTAGAATTAAAGAGAGTAAAGAGGAAT
>JAESTK010000013.1 GCA_016763645.1 Flavobacteriales bacterium | reverse complement strand
TCATGATCCTCGGAGGCATCGTGTTTATCACGGGGGCCGTAGGCGTTGAAGTAGCTGGTGAAACGATCAAACGTGTCTACTACAACGGCGAAAGTTCCAAGATATATACGCTCTTTTTCACAATCGAAGAACTCTTCCTGCGAAAGCGTTGTAAGACAACTTAATGCGCCTCAATACATACAATATCAGCGAGTCGGTAATCTGCAAGATAAGCTTGGTTTTTCACACTACACTTACCAACAATTTTATCAAAGCACTGCAGTTCAGGGCGGAATAATAAAAATTCATGAAAAAAATGGATTAGTTGCCAGCACAAGCGGAAAGGAGTTTAAAATTTCTACTATTATTAGTGGCAGAATAACTGAACTAGAAGCTCTTTTAATCGCTAAACAGAGTATTAACGGGCAAGTTTACAGAGAAGATGTAGATAAAAATTACCAACAATTTACCCAAAAAGTGATTGTAAAACAGGGGAGCGAATTTTATGAAACCTATAAAATTGATGTCTATTCAGTTAAGCCCTTAATTAGAAATTACGTTTATGTAAGTACCGCTAACGGAAAAGTTATTAGAGCTGACAACAGGATTCATGCTGCCGATGCAAATGGAACTGCAATTACCGCGTACAGCGGAACACAAAATATTGTAACCGACAGCCTCGCCACCGATACATTTAGATTACGTGAAACGGGTCGAGGACTGGGTGTGGAGACCTATAATATGCAGCAAGGGTTTTTTGGTGGTGTAGATTTTATTGATAATGACAATAACTGGAACAACGTTAATGGTGCACAAGATGAGGTAGCTACAGACGCTCATTGGGCTGCTGAAATGTTTTACGATTATTTTAGCACGACCTTTGGTCGAGATAGTTATGATGATAGCGGGGCGAAACTAATTACAAACGTCCATTACGGATCTAATTATGGTAGCGCTTTTTGGGATGGGACAAGCGTCTCGATTGGTGATGGTGATGGTTCAACATATGGACCTTTAACGACTATCGATATTATTGCGCACGAATTTAGCCATGGTATTATTGAAACTACTGCAAACCTTGTTTTCTCTGCTGAACCTGGGGCCCTTAGTGAGTCTTTTAGTGATGTTTTTGCCACCGCTGTAGAATTCTATGCAAAATCGGGGTCAGCTAATTGGACAATTAAAGAAGATGCTCACCTTTCTGGTGGAGCGGATCACAGCCTTGCCAACCCAAAAGCCTATGGACAGCCCGACACTTATTTTGGAACCAATTGGGCCACTGGTTCAGCCGACAATTATGGGGTGCATACAAATTGTGGTGTTCAAAATTATTGGTTTTACCTCTTAACTAATGGTGGAAGCGGGACTAACGACAACGGAGATTCTTACTCTGTCTCTGGTATTGGCATGACAGATGCTATGGCAGTTGCCTATCGAGCTCTTACGGTATATCATACCTCTAATTCGCAATACTCAGACGCTAGAAACTATGCAATACAAGCCGCTGAAGACTTATTTGGCTCTTGCACAACGGAGGTTGAAGCGGTAACAAATGCATGGTATGCTGTTGGAGTTGGTGCAGCATATTCAACCGCCCCTGCAAATGCAAACTTTAATGCTGATGCTACTTATTCTTGTACCATTCCTTTTACCGTTAACTTTTTAGACTTAAGTACTAATGCTGTAAACTATGATTGGGATTTTGGTGATGGAAACACAAGCACTTTAGCGAGCACAGCAAACACCTATACACTGGCTGGGGTTTACACCGTAAGGTTAATTGCTTCAGGAATTGGTTGCTCTAGTAGTCCTGATACTGCTGAATTTGTAAACTACATTACGGTAGTAAATGGTGGTGGTCCAATTGCTGCATCATGTAGCCCATCTTCATCTCCAACATCTACCAATTATGGAATAACCAATGTTACATTTAATTCCATCAACAAAACAAGTGGGTATAGTAGTGGCGAAGACTATGTAGATAATACATGCTCAAACCAAACAACAGTTGATGAAGGCGGATTATATCCGTTAAGTATTTCTACTGGCAACGAATATGCTTACGCGTGGATTGATTATAATAACGATGGTTCCTTCACCACCTCCGAACAAGTTTATGCTGCCACCGCAAGAAGCACATCGCATAACGTTACCGTTACAATTGTTGGTGGAGCAACGTTAAATACACCATTGCGAATGAGAATTGGCTCATCGTATTATGCAATGGCGGATGATGGATGTGCCCAACCATATTGGGGGCAGTATGGAGATTACTCCGTTACTTTAATTCCCAATACTAACCCACCTGTAGCCGACTTTACAGCGAATGTAACAACCGTAAATACTGGTGGAAGCGTAAACTTTTTTGATGCCTCGGCAGGCGCACCAACTAACTGGAATTGGAGTTTTACTGGGTCTAGTCAACCTTCGTCAACATCACAAAACCCAACTGGAATAACATACAATACTATTGGTTCATACGAAGTAAAATTGGTAGTAAGTAATAGTTATGGGGCCGATTCTATTACTAAATATAATTACATAAATGTGGTTAATTCCATCGACATGTGCTCAGGCGCTACAACAACAAATGCGGGTAATGGTACTCTGTACGATTCTGGTGGTTCTACAGGGCAATACAGCGATGGCGAAAACTGTACCTTGTTAATAGACCCCGGTTGCGCTACTCCTATTACTTTGTCGTTTACAGCTTTCGAGTTAGAAAGCAGCTTCGACTACCTATCGGTGTACGATGGAAATAGCACAGCAGGTACTCTTTTAATGAATCTTTCGGGAACGACAATACCTTCTTCCGTGATTGCGAATTCTGGACAAATGTTTATTTTGTTCACCTCAGACGGTAGTGTAACCTATAATGGTTTTGACGCCAATTGGACTTCCGCTGCTGGTGGTGGAGCACCCGTTGCAGCATTTTCTGTAACAGATACAACCCCACCATTTAATACTTCTATTGCTTTCAATGACTTAACCACCAACACCCCAAACCAATGGCAATGGGATTTTGGTGATGGAAATTACTCTTCATCTCAAAATCCTGCACATGCGTACAGCACTTCAGGAAACTATACTGTTACCTTAATTACCTCTAACTGCTCTACGGCAGACACTACGTCAATGGGAGTTACTGTAACGCCTCCGCCATTGATGACTTATACTCCTTCAAGCATTACCACAACTCTAACATGTGGTGATTCAACAACAGTGCCTATTACATTTTATAACTCTGGCGCTGGCACCCTAAATCTAGTTGGTTCTGGAGGCGCTAGCATGGGGTTAAATAATGATTTTTACGATGGATTTGAGTCTGGAAATATTTCCTCATGGGTAGACCAAGGTGGGTTTTACACCAAGCAAGTGGTGTCATCAACAAGTGGTGGTGGAACGTATAGTTTAGAATTACAAGGTGGCGGCAGCAATTTTTATGACGGTATTATGCATACGTTTTCTCCCGCAACCCCAACGGAAATTAGCTTTAAGGTAATGTCTCCAAGCACAGGTAGTTGGGGCTGCATGATTACGTTTGGTGACGCAACAGCAACTTCCGATGCTGGAATAGGTAACTTTTACATCAATTTTGGAGGAACCATGTACTATAATGGTTCATCGTCTACAACCTATCCGTTTGTTCAAAATCAGTGGACTTTAATCGAGTATAAAAACATTGACTTTACAGCCTCAACATTCGATTTATACGTAGATGGAGTGCTGGTACAAGCTGGGTTAATTTTTGGAAATACTAGCTTAACAAGTATTGACAGGGTTTACCTATCTGGCTATTCTTCGGGAGTAACCTCCTATTTTGATGATATCACGGTGGGTTCCGTTCCTGTTTCATCATGGCTCTCACTAGATAATGATACTGCTCAGGTAGCCAATGGAGACTCCACAATCTATACTGCCACAATAAATTCGAATGGATATTACGCGGGCACTTATTCATTAGACTTAATATTTGAATCGAACGATTCGGCAAATCCTCTTGTTACTATTCCTGTACAAATGATTGTAGAAGGTACGCCTAACATTTCGTTCACCAGTGCTTGTTTAGACTTCGATACTCTAATGACTGGAGATATCGATTCCGATTCTATTCTTTTATACAATACGGGCTGTGACACACTTTTTGTTTATGGTGACCAATCTACATCTGGTGCGTTCTACTTGCCAAATGGAACATTTAATATCCCTCCTTATGATAGTACTTGGGTATTAATCGATTTTTCTCCTTCATCAATCGCTAGCTATGTTGATACGCTACTTCTACTAGATAACAACGATACTGCCAGAATCTGCGTTACTGGTGTGGGTGTGGGTGCTCCTGTTATGGTGCTATCTCCCGATACTATTATAGAAGATATCTACATTTGCGGAGACTCTGTAACGTCAACTATTACTATTAGTAATACAGGGCTAAGTTCATTGTCGTATACTATTGAATATTCTGGACTGGGCCTTGTAGGCGATAGTTCGATTCTTTTAATTAGGGATGCTTTACCATGGAGCATGGATATGGTCAATTTTCTTCAAACTCAATTTAACATAACGCCAGACCTTATAACTTCCTCTCAAATCACAACAACCAATTTATTAAACTACGATATTATCATTACTTCTGGAGGACAGTCATCTACGTATTACGATAATTTAACAAATGGGCAATCAGATTTGGAAAGCTTTACATCTGCTGGTGGAACCATTATATACATGAACGCAACACAAGGTGCAAATAATACTTTAGTTGGCGATGTACAAGCTATTTATGCAACAGATGCGCTGAATGATGTTGTTACCCCATCTCACCCAGTTGTTAGTGGGGTTCCTGCTTCATTGGACGGAAACTCTGCCAGCCACAATTATTTAACAAACTTAGTAGCGGGCACAATTGTTATCACAAACTCAAATGCGCTCGTAGAACCCACAACAATTGAGTACAATTTCGGAGATGGGATGGTAATCGCCACAACAATGACGCTGGAGTACTTATATCAAAATTCGTATTCTGCAGGTCCAATGATATATAACTCTATTGCCTATGTGTTGTCAAAACTATCTAGCTCGGCAAATTGGATTACTATATCAGACACCTCTGGAAGTGTTGCACAAGGTGGTCAAACAACATTTGATGTAACTCTTCACAGCGAAGGTCTCGGAGTTGGTCAATATATTTCAACTCTCATTGTTAATTCGAACGACCCCTTAAATCCCACCGATAGTGTAATAGTCATAATGAATGTCTATGGTTCTCCTATTGGTCAAATTACGACTACATGTATCGATTTAGATACTGCCATGACGGGTGCCACAAATACCGACACCCTATATTATCACAACACGGGTTGCGATACCTTGTTTATTGTAAGTTTAGTTCCTACATCAGCAGATTTCACTATTGACACATCAGGTACTTACATTTTACCCAATGACAGCATGATGTTGGTAATTAATTTTACCCCTAGTATAATTCAATCATACCAAGACACCATTACGATAAACTACAATGGTGGAAGTAATGATATTTGCGTTACTGGAGTTGGAATTGCCGCACCAATTGCATCTGTCTCCCCTGCTGGATTTACAGTGAATTTAGATGCCTGTGGAGATTCCGCAAACGTTTCTTTTGTGCTGTACAATTCTGGAGGAAGTGCTTTAGATTACAACATTTTTGGAGGAAGTACTAACAACGATTTTTATGATGGGTTTGAGTCTGGAAATATTTCCTCTTGGGTTGACCAAGGCGGTGCATATACAAAACAAGTTACTAGCTCGCAGGCTGCAAATGGAACCTTTAGTTTAGAGATTTCTGATGGCACTTCAAATATTTACGATGGAATTATGCACACGTTCCCTTCATCAACTGCAACTGAACTTAGCTTTAAAGTCCGCTCCCCTAGTAATAGTGGCATAGGTTGTTTAATTACTATTGGTGATGCAAATACTACATCTACTAACGGGCTAGGTGTTTTTTATATTGATTTTTCTGGCCAGCACAATTTCTCTGGAGGCAGTTTTGTACAATCAAATACTTATGTCTCAAACCAATGGTTTACTATAGAATACAAAAACATCGATTATACCTCAAAAACGTTAGATTATTATGTAGATGGTACTCTTGTCCAATCAAATTTAGCGTTTTCGGACAATACCCTAAATTCCATAGACAGAATATACGTCTCAGGATATTCTAGTGGAAGTACCGCATATATTGATGAAATAATTATTGGTGAAAGTGCTACAAATTGGGTTATAGCCTCTCCAGTATCGGGTTCCGTTTCGGCACCTGATTCAACACAAATAGACTTAACATTTAACAGCGCAGGATTAGCTGGCGGCCAATATATTGCTGATATAATCATCAGCAGCAACGACCCTGTAAATCCTCAAATTATTGTGCCATGTACCTTAAATATAAGTAATAATCCTTGTGCCGGTTTTGGTTCAAACATAACCTCGTGCAGTGGTGATGTCGATTTCACAGATGAAACAGATAATAATCCAACATCGTGGCAATGGAATTTTGGAGACGGAAATACTTCTGCTCTACAAAACCCAACAAATACGTACTCTGCCGTTGCAACTTATACTGTTCAGCTAATTGCATGTAATTCTTCTGGCTGCGATACTGTTACAAATCAAGTTATGGTAAATAATATTGGAGGGCCTGTAGCCCCGGTCTGTATTCCTCAAACAACTGGATATTGCTGCGGTATGGGGATTTCAAATGTTACTTTTAACACCATCAACAACTCTACTGCTGACGGTGTAGATGGCTACCAAGATTATACTTGTAGCGCCACTACCTCTATATATGAAGGACAGTCATACACATTGAACATAACTACCGGAGTACAGTATGAAGAAAACGTTATGGTTTGGATTGACTACAATAACAATGGAGATTTAGAAGCTAGCGAAATAGTGATGAATTCGCCAAATCTATTAACAAACCATGCAACAGCAGTTACGCCCGCTATCGGAACAGTTGTTTTAAATACTCCATTACGTATGCGCGTTGCTTCAGATTATTATATATATCCCCTAACCTCTAGCTGTCTTGATGTGTCGCTCGGTCAATACGAAGATTATTCCGTAATTATTATTCCGAATAACGTTCCTCCTGTGTCGGCTTTCACCACCACAATTCCAGACCCATGTAGCGGACAAGTGTTTTTTACTGACCAATCTACCAATAGCCCTACTAGTTGGTCTTGGGATTTTGGCGATGGAAATAATTCTACAGCTCAATTTCCTTCAAATACGTATGCGGGTTCTGGGATTTATACCGTTTCGCTTACCGCTACCAATGCATTTGGGGCAAACACTTACACTTCATCGGTTACCATAAATACTATGAACACCGATTTTACATACAGTGGCAATTTAGTTCCTGGCGGTACGGTTAATTTCTTCAGCAACAGCCCTGGAGCTATTGCTTGGAACTGGGGCTTTGATAACGGTACCAGCTCCTCACTAGAGGATCCAACTATCGCATACACTGCCACGGGAATTTATGATGTCTCTTTGACCGCTACAAATGGTTTTGGCTGCTCAAATTCAGTTGTGTATACTATAACTATAGCTGACCCTGCTGCTCCAACACCCAACTACTCCGTAAGCGTTACTAACCAATGCGTTGGAGAATACCTGTTTACAGACCTATCAACGGGCAACCCAACTTCGTGGGTTTGGGATTTTGATGACGGAACAACCTCAATTCTCCAAAACCCAAGTCATACGTTTAATTCAAGTGGGGTGTTTGATGTTTCGTTAACAGCAATAAATGGCTTTGGTGCTAACACAAGTGTTCAAAGCATTACTGTAACTCTTCCAAATGTTGAATTTACCTACACGGGGTCTCTAATCATAAATAACACCATTCAATTTATTGGAAGTTCCAGTAGCAACGCTACGAGTTGGGTGTGGTCATTTGGCGATGGTTTCGGTACCTCAATCCAAAACCCTGGCTATTCATATACTTCAGTTGGCGAATACGAAGTAATTTTAGACGTTACGGATGACAATGGCTGTACAGTTCAAGCTATTGAGACATTGGACATAAAGCTTGAAGACGGAATTGAAGAAAATAACTTAGAAAATAAAGTTGAGATTTACCCTAATCCGACAAACGGAAAGTTCTTTATTGAAATAGAATCTCTTTCTTCAAAATCAATGCGAATTGAATTAGTAAACGTACTTGGGCAATCTATTCTATCTACTTCTTATACTGTGGATGGTAAATTAATTGCCGAAATGGATGTCCGCAATTATGATTCGGGGGTTTACTTTGTAACGATTACCGATGAAAATAGTGCTTACTCCGTTACCAAGCGAATTATAATTAACTAACTAAAACAGTATCATTGTAAAACATTACTGTTAAAGTTAGTGGAAAGAAAGAAATTAATATTGGCTCAGAAAAGCATTGTCAGGAGTTTGGCAACTGTGCTGTTTTTCTTGTTTTCTTTTATTCAAACAGCGAATTCTACTCACCTAATGGGTGGGGAAATTACATGGGAATGCCAACCTTCTGGTATGTTTATCATTCACATGAAACTGTACCAAGATTGCAACGGAAACCAAATTCTGGGGGGTAATGAAACAATACAATTGTTCAATCATTCTTCCATTTCTACAATTACGATGAATTACATTACCGAAACAGATATTTCACCCTCTTGTGGTGCCGGAGGACCAAATATTAATTGTACCGATGGAGGTGCTGGTGCGGTAAAAGAATTTTTATACGCTTCCGACCCCATAATGCTAACGGGAATTCCTCCTGCACAAGGATGGGCATTTACATGGGACAGCTTTGCTAGAAATGATGCTATCGATAATCTTCAAAACCCTGGCAGCTCTGGAATGACCATTAGAGCTATAATGTACCCTTTTAATGGGCAAAGTAATTTTCCTTGTTTCGATTCTTCTCCCGATTTTGCAGAAATTGCCACCGCAATGGTTTGCTCGGGTGGAGCCTACACTTATAATCACAATGCTTCTGATAGAGATTTAGATTCTATTGCATATAAATGGGGACAGCCTCTCGATTATTTTGATGCTGGATATGGTCCTGGGTTTAACCCCCCGACATACCCCACTATTGTTCCGTTTCAATCGCCCTATAGTTTAAACAGCCCGCTACCTGGATCTCCCACATTAAATGTAAGTACTGGCGAAATAGACTTTAACGCTAGCGTTCAAGGCGAATTTGTAACTTGTGTAAAAATAGAATCTTGGCGATGTGGGCAATTGATAAGCGAAGTCTTCCGAGAAATACAACTTGTAATTACGGGTTGTACCGCCAATGATGCCCCCGTGGTTTCTATAACTGATTTGGCAGGAAATCCTATCTCTTATGCAGATACTGTATTTGTAGGTGATGTAGTTTCATTTATATTAACTGGGGTTGATGTTGGGCAAGATGTAACCCTGTCTTCATCGAGCACGCAATACGGCACTAATTATGCAAATCCGAATAGTGGCTGTGTTAATCCTCCATGTGCCGTTTTGGGTCCTCCTCCTGTTTCTGGGTCTATGACCGAAACCGATTCCGTAACGGTTCAATTTAATTGGGAAACCGATTGTAATCATATCTCTTATAATGATGCCTGTGCTACGGCATCTAACACCTATACTTTTGTTTTTAACATACAAGACGATAATTGCCCTTCGGCAGGGAAATCGGTTGCTACCATTGCGATAACCGTTATTGCAAAGCCAACCATCGACCCTCCAGAATTACATTGTGCCGCAGTAAACCCCGTAAATGGAGACGTTACTCTAAACTGGGCTATACCGTTAGATACCGCTGCCACGTTTGACAGCTATCACGTTTATTATTCTACCGATCTAAACGGACCATATACTGTAGTTGATAGTATCTTTACGTATACACAAACAAGTTATACTCATATTGGTGCAAACGCTGATCAGCAAAGTGTTTACTATTATATGAGAAGTCGTTCGGGGTGTCTAGGTGCTGTGTTTACTACTCAATCTGACACGTTGCAGACAATCGATGTAAATTCAACTTTTAATATCGCAGACGGCACAATAACTGTTTCATGGAATCAACTACATACTCCGTTGCTTGTTTCTTCAGACACATGGTATAAGATTTATAAGGAATTTCCTATTGGTGCTTGGAATTTATATGACTCAACGCAAGCGACTTCTTATATTGATACCACATCGAATTGTAATGATTCTGTTACTTATTGGATTCAAATTGATGATGATTTAACGTGTACTTCTTTGTCCAGTTTTGGAGGCATCGGTTATAGCAACTCTCCCCCTGGTGCTGATTTTTCGTTTAGTGGATTGTGCGAAAGAGACACAACCTTTTTTACCGATATATCTACCGGAATCGTGTCTACTTGGAGTTGGCGTTTCGGTGACGGCTCTATTGACTCTGTGCAAAATCCGAATCATATTTATCAGTTTGCTGGTAGCTACTCCGTAACACTTGTAATTTCAAGTGGTATTGGCTGTATCGATAGCGTTACAAAAACAATAACGGTAAACGGAACACCTATTCCAGATGCTGGACCCAACGATTCTATCTGTGTGTTCGACACCACTCAACTAGCTGGTGTTGGCGGATGGGTAAATACCGCCTGGGGAACAAGTATGAGTTTGAGCGATACCACTATTTTAACCCCAAATGCTTATCCAACCACCACAACTAATTATATCTTTTATGCAACCGATGCCAATGGATGTAAGGGTACAGACACTGTCGAGATTGTTGTCTGGGGATTACCCAATCCTATTTTGGCAGACATCGCACAATTTTGTATAAGCGATAGTGTCCAAATTGTTGCCGGAGGAGGCGACACCTATATTTGGTCCCCCATAACAGATTTAAGCAACCCAAATATTCCAAACCCATACGCACAACCAACTGATACAGCACAGTATTTCGTTACCATCACTGATGGAAATGGCTGTTCAAATAACGATTCTATTGTCATTTATATTAATCCACTACCCATCGTTGATGCGGGTTTAGACCGCCAAATTTGTATTAACGATACAACTGAGCTTGTCGCTATAGGTGGGGTCAATTATGCGTGGGCTCCAACTGATAGTCTTTCTCAGGCAGACAGCTCTAACACATTTGCATGGCCAACGGACACAACTATGTACTATGTTCAGGTTACAGATAGCAATGGCTGTGTTAATGTAGATTCGGTGCTCATTACTGTTAATCCTCTGCCTGTAATTACAACCGGTTTAGATAGGCAAATTTGTATTGGCGACACAACTGAACTTATTGCCACAGGTGGGGATTTATATGCCTGGTTACCGACTGACAGCTTATCAAATTTAGCCAACGATAGTACTTTTGCATGGCCTACTGATACAACCAATTATATCATCGAAATTACTGATAGTAATAGCTGTGTAAACTACGATTCAATTCTGGTTACTGTTAATCCGTTGCCTGTTGTCGATGCTGGTTTGGATGTTCAAATTTGTATTGGAGACACTACAGAGCTCATCGCAACCGGAGGCGTAAATTACGTTTGGAGCCCAACCGATAGTTTGTCAACACCAAACAACGATTCTACTTTTTCGTGGCCGACTGATACTACGAAATACATTGTGCAAATTACCGATAGTAATGGCTGTGTCGCTTGGGATTCTGTAACCGTTATTGTT
>JAESTK010000266.1 GCA_016763645.1 Flavobacteriales bacterium | reverse complement strand
CAACTGGGGGCAGGGGTGTACCAAACTCCTTTTGCTTTTCTTAGTTTTGGGTCGTATTCTGCCAAGAAAGTTTCGTAAAAATGGATAATTGGATCTTCCATTTTTGTGGTTTTCCCGTAATTCTTTAGAATCTCTTCAACGTTACAGGCTAAAAATATTTCAGCTAAGTTTTCTACAATCCATTTAATTCGGTCATCAATATCGGGTCCAGCAATGTAGCCAAATAGTTTTCTTAAAAACGGATTTGATTTAGGAATCAATTCAGCAGCTTCTTGTCTGCTAAAAGTATCTAAAGTTGGATCGTGCAAACGAGCAGCAAACATTCCGTAAGCAATAGTTTGAGCATAAACGTCTGCAAATCCTTTAGGAGTAATATCGTGAATTAAGATATTCTTAAAGGCAAGCATTTGTTCTTTAAGTGTACTATCTTCATTGTGCGTTTCATCACTGGTCAAAGCATTGCCAATAACATCAGAAAGAAGGCGGGCTTTGCCCGCCATCATTTCTGCTAATTTTTTTGGGCTTTTTATGTTTTGTCCTATGTGTGTACAAAAATCTTTGATTAGGTTTTCAAATGTTGCAAAATTTTGAGGTAGAGCAATAATTCCTTTTTCAGTTATTTTTGCAATAGCAATTTTGGTAATAAATTCTCCGTCATTGTATAAATGAAAATCTATATAATCCGTAAAAATCAGATTATCTAATGATGCTTTATATCGGTCAAATTGTTCTTTGTTTACCGATTTCTTTTTTCCTTCAAGGTCTTTATCGCCAATGTCTTTTGCTTCAATGAATCCAACAGGAATATCTTTTTTAGTCAAGATGTAATCAGGTGCTCCGCAAGATTGTCTTTTCGGTTCGTTAGTAGCTCTAATGTCAGGAACTAAACTTTCTAATAGTTGTTGTAAGTCTCCTCTAAAAGTATGTTCAGTAGCGTTTCCGAGTAAATATCTCTGATTTATGTTGTCAATGTAATTTTCTATTGTCATATTTCAATTCTCATTATTCTCGGTGAGCGGTGGCAAAAAATAGCTCTTTTGGTTTTTTCGGGTTTGCCTGTGTGTTGGTAAAAACCAAATGTGCTATTTGTGCGGCTGGCTCCTTTTCGAATGAAGCCCAACGTAAGGCTATACCAATATGGTATATTTCCTTTATGGTGTTATGCCAAATTTAGACAATCTAACGGACTTGTAAATGTAGTTAGTCTATTTGTTGCAACGTGCGTGTATAGCTCTGTTGTCGCACTGTTTTTGTGCCCCATTAAAGTTTGTATATAGCGTAAATCTGCTCCATTTTCTAATAAATGTGTACCAAAACTGTGACGCAACATGTGCGGAGAAACTTTTTGATTCACTTTTGCTTTTTCTGTAGCTCTTAATAATATCGCTTGTACACTTGTCCTTGTGTATTTACCACCTTTTTTTCCTTCGAATAAATATTCTTTAGGTCGGTATATCTTAAAATATTCACGCAAGTCTTTGAGTAACGATTTGCTAAGAATCGTGTATCTATCTTGTTTTCCTTTCGCTTGTAAAACCCTTATAAGCATACGATCACTGTCAATATCGTTAATTTTTAAGTTAAGTAATTCTCCTATACGTAAACCCGAAGAATATAATGTTTCAATAATGCATTTGTGTTTAATATTGGTAATTGAATTTAGAATTTTCACCATGTTTTGGGTACTCACTACACGAGGTAGCTTAAACTCCTTTCGCGGTCTTTCTATCTCATAGAGCCTGTTAGGCATACCAAGTACTACTTCGTAATAGAATTTTATTGAGTTTACAGCTTGGTTGAGGTATGAATTAGATTTTCCTTCTTGTACCAATTTTTGAAGATACAGCCTCACATCGTTCTCTCCTAAAGCTATAAGTTCAGTATTATTATAGTGATTAATAAATTTCTCGAAAAACGAAATGTAAATTCTAACTGTGTTGAGCGCGTATTTTTTTAGTTCTAGTTTTAACAGGTATTCTTCAGGACATCTTCGGTGTTCTGGATGAGTTTTTCTATTTCTGTACCAGTTAACATCAGGAGTGTCGTTCCCTTTGTTTATAGGCTTATTGACAAAGAAATGATTGCAGTTAATCCAT
The DNA here is from genome assembly GCA_016763645.1 of Flavobacteriales bacterium. Lineage (GTDB taxonomy): Bacteria > Bacteroidota > Bacteroidia > Flavobacteriales_G > NORP312 > NORP312. Next base: position 9,194 of record JAESTK010000266.1, on the reverse strand, counting down.
GCAATACCCCTGAAAGTTTTAAAAATTAAATTTAAATTGGACTTTGTATTTTCGATATACACCATGTCAAATTCTTTACTCCATTTAGGCGAAGGAAGTCCCTTTGCTAGAGCTTGCATAACTTTATCGGGGTAAAATTGAATGCCAATTTGTTTCACTTCTCTAATTAGTAAATGCTTCAGTGTGAGCTGTTTCGTGTTGATGTTCATGCTTTTTTATTTAAAATTAGCAGTAAGAAATGGAGTAGCCAAATATTAGTAGTACTTTAGACGATTAAAGATACGTATAATACGTTTGTGTTCGTTTATTATATTGATATTTATAGTGTTATGAGTAAAAATATAATAAAAAGGAAAACGGGTGCTAAATGTCCTAACTGTAAGGAAGATGTAATTGGGCGATCTGATAAGAAATTCTGCTCTACATATTGTAAATCAAATTATCACTACCAAGCTACGGTTGAGAATGAGTCAAGCTATATCAATATCGATCGACAGTTGAAACTTAATCGTAGAATATTAAAAGACTTTAACCGAGCAGGAAAGTCCACTGTTCGTAAAGAGAAACTAACAAGCGAAGGTTTTAATCCAAAATATGTTACTCATTGGTGGAAAAATCAAAAAGGAGATACTTACCTGTTATGCTATGAATTTGGGTTTTTATCTAAAAAGGAAGGAAATAACGAGAAATATGTACTTGTTCAATGGCAAGATTATATGGACTCATAAGATCAAATATGTATTTTGTGATATACAGTGTAAACGTATTTTGTAGCTATATTAATTAATGTTTTGTATAAAACAGATCTATTTCGATGTAGAAAGGAGTGCTTTTGGTGCTATTTATAGCAGAATTGTATACATCGTATAGTACCTATCGTATTTATATAAAGAAGTTGGATAGTCAATTTTATTACAATTCGTACACGCTAGTTCTATTTTATAAATTACTAATTCTTCTTGCTAATCAGCCCAAAGTATCACTTTTTACTACCAAAGTTTGACTACCTATATTAGACTATTAAATTACGACAGTAAATAAGTTGCATGAGGGGTAACGTGTCGTTAGTCGTGTCAGTGTTCATGTGTAAACAAATCTAATCTTGATAATAATGCGCGGGAATTTTATCCATACATTTCGAAGTAGTGCCAATACGAGTGTACTCATAATAAGGGCTATTCTCATACTATAAATTTAAGCTATCTTTTTGTACTATTATTTTTTGCTACACTACTATAGAACTGGCTCAATTAGGCTCCTGAACGTAGCATTTTGACTCATTTATATTAAAAATTTATAGTTAGATATAATTATAGTATTCATTTATAGCGAATAGAAATAGCTTCATTTGATAGAGATACGAGTTATCTCTATCAACTATAAATTTTCGATATAGCAGAAAAAATATTTGTCTTACTTAAGTTGTTGTATCCCTTTAATTCTAGACGATAGCTTAAAAATAAATATTTATATAAAATTGCTATAGCGATTTATCATAGCAACTCTCCTTGTTTGAGTTGGTTACATGTCTTTTCTTTACACTGTGAAAAGGTCATTTCAAATAGTATTAGTTATTAAAGATGGTAGATATTCACGTCTTGTTGAGTGTTCAAACTCTGCTATAAATTAAGGGGTGGAGCCAGCAACTAATATACCGTTAACCCAAGAAGACTTAAATATTTTCTATACAAAGATAACGAGCAAGTTTGATAGTTTAATACGAGAGAAGCATTATAGAGAATTTTATACTGCTCGTGAATTCTCGAATTTAACAGGCATTAAATACCAAACAGTGATTTACTACTGTAATAATGGCAAAATTAAAGCTAGACACCCAGATATAGGAGGCTCTTGGATCATTCCCAGAACAGAGATTGAAAGGTTCCATCAGGAGGCAGAAGACAACCTTTGGAATCCTTAATTTGTAATTCACTTCACAAATAGTTCACAAATTAATATCTTTACGAGAACCAATCATTCGCAATCACCTATTAATCATGTATTTAGCATAAAAATTTGGTTATATCAAGGAAATGTATAAAGTTTTTTCAGTTTGTTGGTTTTCTTTATATTCGTCAGAATCAAAATATTGAAAAGATATGGAACCACTTAAATTAAGGTTGTTAATTAGTTACGTTGAAGGAGCCACTATTGCATACTTGTACAATAGAGAAGCATTTGAATTGTTAGGGATAGAAAAGGATACTTTTGACGGCTCACAGTTTGTAGAAATAGGAAAGGAAATCGAGTATGATGGAACAAAATATACTGTTGAAAACATAAACTTCAAAATGTATAAAGAGTTATACGAAGTTGATAATACCGTTGGAATAAATATACATTCGCCAACGGATTTAATGGATTATAGCTGTCAGATTGGGATTTTTGTGTCTGAAATAGAGTGATGAAAAAGTATTTTCAGTTTATTTTAATTGCTATATTTATTCTATCACTTTTTCAATGTGGTTCTAGCGAGAAGAAAGAAGAAAGTGTTTCAGAGACACTGGTTGAAGGCAATACCAACTCAATTGATTCTTTGGGTGTTATTAGTTGCCATTTAAAAAATAGTGACTATGTGGTGAAGATGAAGATAAGCGGAGTCGAGAAAAAGGTATGGGAAGAAGCATTTTCGTTTCAAGAGGATGAATATTCTGTTCCAGTAAAAAAGAATGGTTATGACTTAAAAATAAAATTCAAAGTCAATAACCCTTATGATAAGGAGCTTATGATACCTATTCCGCATAACTTTTCATTGACTTTCGAAGACTACGAGTTTATGGACGACCAATATTATAGTAAAAGTTGTTCGTGTAATGCTTGGGGGTCAAGAGGTGTTACTAATAATGAAGGTGTTGATTTATATAAATTAACAGATGGTCAATGTGGTGATGGTTTGCGTTGTATAAAATTTGAACCGCAAGAAACCAAAGAATTTATTGTTCGCTTTACTCAGATAATACACGAAAGCCAGAAGCAGGTCATTTTAATTGGGTTTGGATTGGAATGGAAGAATCCAAAATGGACATTTCCAGCGGATGTTGGAATGAAAATAGATGTAGAAAAAAATACCTTTTTGGGTTTGAAAAAATTCTGATAAATGGCAATATCTGTTCAAGAGCTTTTTGATGAATTTGATTTGAATATGTCTGGTCCCGTTAAATGGGGCGAGAAACTTAAAGCGAATTATAGCGGTGTTTATGTGATTGCATTAACTAACGACCCAACGAGCAAGGATAGTCACAAGTTGCCTTTTGAAATTAATAAATCTGTTTTTGATAGATGGATTGAAGTCTCGGAAAATTTGGAAATAGGAGGTGAAAAGGTGACTTCTATTAAACAAGTTCAGAAGCATCTAAAACAATTTTGGGATGAAGACGAGAACATTTTATACATTGGTGAGTCTTCTTCTGCTACAAGTTCAGTACAAAAAAGAGTAAATCAATACTATAAGCATAAAGTTGGGAACAAAGGTACTCACTCTGGCGGTTACTGGTTAAAACTTATCTCTCAATTGAGTGATGTTTGTGTGTATCATGCAGAAGCCATAAATCCAAGGGAGACAGAATTTAAGATGATAATGAAATTTGTTGAAAAGCGAGCGGGAAAGAGCTTTTACGAAATAGAAAATTTCAGCAACTATTTTCCTTTTGCTAATATAAAGGTTGATGTATTAAAATCGCATCTTGTAAGCTATGATAAGAAAGGAACAGGACCAAAAAAGTAAAGTATGCAGGAGTTTAAAGTGATGAAATACGTCATTGAATATAATGAAATAAAGTGCCTCTCAATTAGAGAAGCAAAAAAGCATATTTTAAATTGTGATGGCATAAGGCTAGATGAAATGAAGGTCAAGGATTTGACCTACCATAATGACGAATTCATTTACCCAGGTTCAGGCGTTTACATCTTTAGAAATGGAAAGCAAATTGTCTATGTTGGCAAATGCTCTTCTATGTCATTTACTGAAAGAATAGCAAAGCACTTTGATTTGAGAAAAGTAGCTTGGATGAATCGGTTGTTGAAACTGATTTGTGAGAGAATTCAAGGAAATAAAGTTACAGACGACAACCTTAAAATTGCTTCAAAGTATGCTTTTGAGAACTTGAGCTTGGTACTGATTAACTTCAAGGAAAGAGATAGAATTGACAGAACAGAGAGAATGTTTCGAGCAACATATAAAGAAGCATTGAATACTTTTAAAAAGCTCAAGATAAGAGACGAAAGTGTTGTTGTAGAATTGTATTGATGACACTATCCTAAAAAGTGTGTAAACAATCATCCCACTATCATTTCATTCACGTCATCTAGCACTTTATTTTCAAAACTTTCTAAATAGACCTCAGTAACTTTTGGGTCTTCGTGGCCTAAACTTTCTCCGATTATGTCTTTTGAGACACCAATTCCTTTTGCGATGGATGCCCAACTATGGCGAATAACATAAGTGGTTAAGTTTAGATTGTCCTCTCCAATCTGTTTGGCAAATTTTCTAAATCTTTTGTTATTTCGAGACCTTTTTTGTTGGTAGGTAGTTAGGCCAGTTTGACCTTCACTAAATCCAATAGGGAAAATGAAGTCTTGTGCATTTTTATTTTTGAAATCATAACAATTTAATATCTTGATTGATTCTCTCGTTAAGTTCATGGAGAAGAACTTTTGATTCTTACTTCTGATATAGTTAAGTCTACCGGAAATTAATTTACCTTTTTCGTAAACAGTTTCTACAATTTGCTTCTTTTTTAATTTAGCTATATCAATAAAGTTCATACCTCTGTTGTTAAACATAAAGAATAAATAATTGTGTGCATTCCAATCTGCGAGCCCTTCTTTTGTAGATGGGTCAAATTTCAATTTTCTCAGCGAATCAATAACGTCTTTTTTTACAGCTCTCTTTATTGTTTTCTTCTCTTTAATTTTAAAAGTTTTAAAAACCTGACTATTACATTCAGGGTATTCTGCATTAGCCTTGTTTATGACGGAGCGTAACCCTCTAAAATATGCAGCAGTTCCATTAAGGCTTCCTCCTCTCGAAAGATGGTCAGCTTTGTAATCATTTAAGAATTTCACATCAATATCAGAAATGATGATATCTTTATTCTTGTTAAACTTAATCATTGCATTAACAGAATCCCTGTACCAGTTAGCTGTACTGTTGCTTCCTGCCTTTCTTGTTCGAAGAATTAGTATGTCACTCCAATTTCTCAAGGTTATTCTTCCAGGTTTAATATTGTCCCCGTGTCGAGCTTTATCAGTTTCTATTTTTAACTCTTTAATTTTCAAATATGGATTTTTGTCCATTATATTTTGGAGAATGGTTCTTGCTTCGCCACGTTGATTATCAAGATATATATTAGCTCTTTTTGCCCCCTTAAATGATTTTGTAATCTCTTGTGTTGTGGTATTCCATTCCTGTTCAGAACAATAGTATTTATTAGCTAATTTTAACGGTCTATTTGTTGACTCGTGTCTCAAAATTAATTTGATCGGGAATAGATTAGTTCCTTTCTTTGGGGTTCGGCTATCAAGTTCTAAGTTAATTGTTGCCATATTTATATCTTTGTAGAAGCTAAAGTAATTTATTTTTATAAATAAATGCACTTTTTTTGCACTTTTATTTTGAATTAAAATGATTAATAATGAATTGTAACAATTAATATATCTAATGAAAATACCTTTAAACATTGATATTTGTGAATTTTTCGAGAAATTGAGCACAATATCATTTGACGTAAAACCTGCCTGTCACGCAGAGGGTCGCGAGTTCGAGTCTCGTCCAGACCGCTTCATCGTTGTAAAACGAAAGCAAAAAAATGAAAGCCTCACGTTTGTGGGGCTTTTTTATTAAATCAAGTTTAGATTTCTTTAATATTCAACCGATTTCGAAAGGTTTAATCGTTGGACTTTTTTCTCAGAATCTATGTCCAACGATTAGGTTCTATTTGGTTGGAATTCACTGTTTCGCATTTTTAGGGAGGAAAGGTTTGTTATAAGCTTATTCTTTCAAAAAAGACATATCCGATCCTAGGTTATTTCATAACTTCTCAAGATGTGTAGATAATACATTTAAAGCTGTATAATAAATCTAAAAAATAGACTTTTTCCCAGTTTGGGAATACTGAAATTTTAACAACTTTAGTTTACAAGCTTTAAATTCAATTGGTTGTTTAATTGAATTGTGTATTTTTCCACCATGGAAAACACAAAGCGCGATCCAACTCTTTTACAGGCATTTTTACCGATAATTGTATTGATTGCCCTTTTGGTGCTCAATAGAATTATTTATGGAGACGATACCCTTGGCGGATCCAACCAAATGACCTTGCTTATTGCTGCAGCTGTTGCAGCATTAATTGCTGGTAAAATTGGCTACAAGTGGGACGAGATTTTCGATGGTATTGTAAAGAGCATTAGTTCGGCAATGCCAGCATTAATTATTTTATTGATTATTGGTGCTTTAGCGGGAACGTGGTTGTTGAGTGGTATCGTTCCCGCAATGATTTATTACGGATTGGAAATTTTAAATCCGAGTATTTTTCTTTTTGCCACCTGCGTTGTCTGTGCTGTGGTATCGCTCGCTACAGGTAGCTCGTGGTCAACCGTAGCAACGGTTGGTATTGCTTTGCTTGGTATCGGTAAAGCGTACGGCTTGGGAGAAGGCCTTATTGCTGGGGCAATCATATCTGGAGCATATTTTGGAGATAAAATGTCACCATTAAGCGATACAACCAACTTGGCTCCTGCAATGGCAGGTACAGATTTAATTACCCGCATCAAGTACATGATGTACACAACTATTCCTTCGTTTTCAATCGCTCTAATTTTATTTTTGATTATTGGATTTACGGGTGATGGAGGAAGTAATTCTGATGATATTGCTCAGCTTCAATCTGCTATTACAGAAAAATTCAACATAACGCCCTGGCTATTTTTGGTTCCAGTAGGAGTCATTTTTATGATTATAAAAAAAGTGCCTGCTGTACCTGCACTACTAGCTGGAGCTTTTTTAGGCGGAATTTTCGGAATCATTTTTCAGCCCGATATTATCGTGTCTGTAGCAGGCATTTCTAATGATTTTCTTATAGCCAGCTACAAAGCAGTTGTTGATGCGATGACTACCGATATTTCGGTAACAACGTCCAACGAAATGATAAATGACTTACTAAGCACAAGCGGAATGGCAGGAATGTTAAACACCATTTGGTTAATTATTTGCGCCATGAGTTTTGGTGGCGCAATGGAAGCAACTGGTATGCTCAGAAAAATTACGGGCTCGATAATCGGTTATGTAAAATCTGACGGTAGCTTAATCGCTGCGACAGCAGGTTCTTCAGTGTTTTTTAACCTTACAGCATCCGATCAGTATTTGGCGATTGTTGTGCCTGGTAAAATGTTTTCAGAGGAGTTTAAAGATCGCAAACTAGCCCCAGAAGTATTGAGCAGAACATTAGAAGATACAGGCACGGTAACTTCGGCTATTATTCCTTGGAACACCTGCGGAGCATATCATGCAGGAGTACTTGGTGTCGCAACGGGCACTTATTTGCCGTATGCTTTCTTTAATCTAATTAGTCCAATTATGACCGTTGTAGTTGGATACGTGGGGTGGAAAATTAGGAAAATTAAAGATTAAAATAGGAGAGTCAGAAATCTGTTTATTGATATGTATTCTCCCTTGGAGAAGGGAGATAGAGGGATTGAAAATCGATATCAATTCGACTTCCTTTTAAATTTTATCCGCTTGTTTTTATTCCAATTTCCACTGCTAGAATTGTTTCCACTACCTTTTCCTTTCGGCTTGTTTTTCCAAAAATGATTGCCCTTTTGTTGTGGCTTGTCTGCTGTTTCTGCAGGAGCGTTGCTCGGTTCAAAACCTTCTATAACCTCGGTTTTCAACTTTTCGCCTAATAAACGTTCAATACCGCGAACGTAATCAACTTCATCGGCACTAACTAACGAAATAGCCTCGCCACTTGCGCCAGCTCTGCCTGTTCTACCAATTCGGTGCACGTAATCTTCAGATATGTTTGGTAGCTCAAAATTAACAACATGAGGAAGTAAAGGTATGTCTAGCCCACGTGCCGCAATATCAGTTGCAACTAACACACGAATTTCACCAGCTTTAAAACCAGCCAATGCTTTTGTTCTTGCACCTTGACTTTTGTTACCATGAATCGCAGCAGCACTAATGCCACTTTTTACCATTTTTTCGCTCAAGCGATTTGCACCGTGCTTAGTACGGGTAAAAACCAATACTTGGCTCCAACTCCCTTCTGATATTAGCTTGATAATTAACTTTGTTTTTTGCCCTTTATCTACCCTATATGCTTTTTGCTTAACAAGATCGGTAGTGGTGTTTTCAGGCGTGGCCGCTATCATTACTGGATTATCCAAAAATCCTTGCGCTAATTTCTTTATCTCTTTCGAGAAAGTTGCTGAAAACAATAAGTTTTGTCGTTTTGCAGGTATTAACGCTAAAATTCGTTTGATATCTCGCAAAAACCCCATATCAAGCATACGGTCGGCTTCGTCCAATACTAGGATTTCGACATTAGCTAATGAGAGAAGCTTTTGATTGTGTAAATCGAGCAATCGGCCAGGAGTTGCTACTAAAATATCAACTCCAGCTCTTAGTTTAGCTACTTGAGGGTTTTGATTAACACCTCCAAAAATAACGGTAGATTTAATATCTAGAAATGCACTGTACTGGTTAACGTTTTCTAATATTTGAGCTGCTAATTCTCTTGTTGGTGTTAACATTAGAGAACGAATAGGTCTTTTTCTTAATTGCGTTCCTTTTGTTAGAATTTGTAAGATAGGTAAAGTAAACCCAGCTGTTTTTCCCGTTCCTGTTTGCGCTGAAGCAAGAACATCTTTACCTTCTAAAACGACAGGAATACATTTGCTTTGAATAGGAGAGGGCTCAGTGTAGCCTTGTTTAGCTACAGCCTTAAGTAATTCTTCAGATAATCCTAACGATTCGAACGACATATAAGTTATTTGCGAAATGAGAACTTCTATAGATGTCATTTCTTGGTTGAGAGCGCAAAGGTACTTTTAAGAAACTGGTTACAATCTTTTTTTGAAAAATAACACTAGATTTAATCAGAAAGAATTCTCCGAGGCTCTGCCTCGTGGGTTTCCGCTTCAACCTCTCCTTGAGGAGAGGTCAAAACTTTGTTAAAAGTTTTGGGTGAGGT
>JAESTK010000265.1 GCA_016763645.1 Flavobacteriales bacterium | reverse complement strand
TTTCTTTCGGAATGAACTTAGCAAAATACAAATTAGATAAAGAGTAATAATTAGAAGTCAAGCAATTGATTTCAAATTTATATTGAGATGAGACACGGTAAGAAATTTAACCATTTAGGTAGAAAACCAGCGCACAGAAAAGCGATGTTGAGCAACATGGCTAGTTCGTTAATTCTTCATAAAAGAATTAACACAACTGTTGCAAAAGCTAAAGCACTTAGATTGTTTGTAGAGCCACTTTTGACTAAGTCAAAAACTGATTCAACACATTCAAGAAGAGTTGTGTTTAGTTACCTACAAAACAAACATTCTGTAAGCGAATTGTTTAGAGACGTTGCTCCTAAAATTGCTGATCGGCCTGGTGGGTACACGAGAATTCTAAAAACGGGTAACCGTTTAGGTGATAATGCAGAAATGTGTTTCATCGAATTAGTAGATTTCAACGAAACGTACACAACTGAAAAGAAAGCAGCTAAGAAAACTAGAAGAAGAGGTGGTTCTGGAAAAGGCGCAGTGAAAGCAGCGCCAAAGAAAGAAGAAGCTCCAGTAGCGGCAGTAGAAGAAGCTGAAATAGTTGGAGAAACTGTTGAGGTAGAAGCTAAAGTTGATACTTCGACAAGCTCAGCTCCAGAGGTTGAAGAAGTGAAAAAAGAGGCAAAAGCTGAAGAAAAGACTGAAGAAGCTCCAAAAACAGAAGCTAAAACAGAAGAAGCTCCAAAAGCTGAAGAATCGAAAGATGAGAAAGCCGCAGATGAGAAAGACGAAAAAAAGAGTGAATAAACTGATAGGTTTAGTTAATAACTTTTAATAGTTACAATGAAAAGGATGAAGTATTTTTGCTTCATCCTTTTTTTATATACTTAAATGAAATACCAAGAAAGACAACCAGCAGTATTAGTTTTAGAAGACGGTAGCGTGTACCACGGTAAAGCAATTGGCAAAATAGGAACCGCAACAGGGGAAATATGCTTTAATACGGGAATGACGGGGTATCAGGAAATTTTTACTGACCCATCTTATTTCGGGCAAATTTTGGTGAGTACCGTTTCGCACATTGGTAACTATGGAATTCATGACGATGAAATCGAATCTCCCAATTTGAATATTGCAGGTTTAGTTTGTAAGAAGTTTACCGACCAATATTATTCTAGAAGTTCAGCATCCAAATCCATTCAAGAGTATTTCGAAGAACTTGGTCTTTCAGGTATTTCGGACGTAGATACCCGAGCGATTGTTCGGCACATTAGAGATTGTGGCGCAATGAATGCCATTATTAGCTCAGAAGAACTAGACGTTGAGGTTTTAAAAGCAAAAGTGAAAGAAATTCCTTCGATGGCAGGGTTGGAGTTGTCGTCTAAAGTAGCAACAAAAGAACCCTATTTGTTTGGTGATGAAAATGCAGAATTTAAAGTAGCTGTTCTCGATTTAGGAGTAAAGCGAAGTATACTTTCTTGTCTTGCGGATAGAGGGTGTTATTTAAAAGTATTCCCGATGGATACAAGCTTGGAGGAAATGACCGCTTGGAACCCTGATGGGCTTATGCTTTCTAATGGACCAGGAGACCCTTCAGCAATGGCAGATGTGATTAACACCGTAAAACGAATGACCGAAACAAGTATTCCACTTTTTGGAATCTGTTTAGGACATCAAGTTTTAGCTTTGGCTTCTGGCTTAACAACCACTAAAATGCACAGCGGTCATAGGGGAATTAATCATCCTGTTATCAATCTTCAAACAGGAAAATGCGAAGTAACTTCTCAAAATCATGGCCTTGTTGTTGGAAAAGAATCGTTGGCCAACAATTCAGAAATAGAAATCACGCATACACATTTGAATGATGATACTTTAGCAGGGATAAAATTCAAGAACAAGAAAATATTTTCTGTTCAATATCATCCAGAAGCTTCTGCTGGACCGCATGATTCTCGTTATCTTTTCGATGACTTTATTATGAATATTCGCGAATCTGTAAAACAGGATAAGGCAGTAGCTTCCTGAACCAAAAAGCGAGCAAAGTGTATTTACTTTCAACTTATAACTTTAAACTTTAATCTCATAAAAATGGGCTACATAGCTAAAATTGAAGCAAGACAAATTTTGGATTCGAGAGGTAATCCAACAATTGAAGTAGATGTATTTACCGATGCAGGTGGTTTTGGTCGAGCAGCTGTTCCTTCGGGAGCATCTACAGGAGTGCACGAAGCTGTTGAATTGCGCGATAACGATAAAGGTATTTACATGGGTAAAGGCGTGTTAAAAGCGGTTGACAATGTAAACGCTATTCCTGCCGAAGAATTAGATAACGCCTATATTTTCGATCAAAACCTGATTGACCGAGCCATGATTTCAATGGATGGTACGGACAACAAAAGTAAGTTCGGTGCAAATGCAATTTTGGGTGTTTCTTTAGCCTGTGCAAAAGCTGCAGCTGCGGAATTAGACCAACCACTTTATAGATACATTGGCGGGGTAAATGCAAATACACTTCCCGTTCCGATGATGAATATTTTAAACGGAGGTTCACATGCCGATAACAAAATCGACATTCAAGAGTTTATGGTTATGCCATTTGGAGCAGAATCGTTTAGCGAAGCATTGCGGATGGGAACTGAAATTTTTCACCATTTAAAGGCCGTACTCAAGGCGAAAGGAATGTCAACCAATGTTGGTGACGAAGGTGGTTTTGCTCCTAATCTTGGTTCAAATGAAGAAGCTATTGAAGTTGTGCTTCAAGCAATTGAAATGGCAGGTTACAAACCTGGAGAAGATGTTTACATCGCCATTGATGCAGCCGCTTCCGAATTTTACAACAAAAAAACGAAGAAGTACGAATTCGAATCTACTGGCGATAAAATGACATCTACTGAAATGGTTTCGTTCTGGAAAACATGGGCAGATAAATATCCAATAGCTTCAATTGAAGATGGATTAGATGAAGACGATTGGACGGGTTGGGCAGAACTAACCGAAGCGATTGGAAATAAATGCCAATTGGTTGGTGATGATTTATTTGTAACCAACACCAAAAGATTATCCAGAGGCATTGAAGAAGGAATTGCTAATACTATCTTAATTAAAGTGAATCAAAT
>JAESTK010000340.1 GCA_016763645.1 Flavobacteriales bacterium | reverse complement strand
TCGGGTAATTCCTTGGGCTTTCCATACTGCAAAACACCTTTTTTTACTGTAGTGAATTCACAGCACAAGCCATAAATGTTAACCAACCTTTGTGTATTTCTTTCGTCTAAAAGATTATGAACAGGTTCTTAGTTTTTAAATCAAAGGCTTTTTTATATTAATTGACTCCCAGCTTCTCGGGGTTACCTTATAATAATTTTCTCTTTATAATACTTGTTTTTACTTGAAGCAATTATTAAATATACTCCTGCAGATAATTTGCCATTATAGTCGTGCCCAACAGTTTGCTTACCATTCTCCATTAGACACACTTTTGAATAATGTTCATTACCTAATAAATCCATGACAACAATTAAGACTTCCTGGCCTGTTTCGCCATATACATTTATACATAATTTATCTTTTGTAGTGGGGTTAGGGGTCGTTTGAGTTCTTATAGGTTCATCGGTCATATCTTGATAATCGTTATCTAATTCTTGATAGTCTTCATCCAATGGTGCAAATGATTCATCAGGGGTTTCGAAATTATCTTGAGATTGGTGCCCATTAGCCATTCTACTACCAGAATGTTCACATCCGAATGTAAAACTTCCAAAATCATCTAGGTCTTGCGAAGTAATTGATCCACCTGAAGTATTTCCAGTTAGTACGTCTCCTCCTTCATTTACCCATTGAGAGCCATCAAACCTGGCAACTTTTAGTGCGGGCATATTGTTAACTGATCCACATGAATTTCCATCCCAATGTAAAGATACTGATGCACTGGCATTTCCACTGATTCTATTTATGTTCCAAAATTCAGAGGTACATACATGATCAATATTGGTTCCGCCAGCATATGCATATACATGCGGTTGATCAAAATACTCTACCATAAATACACTAGGATCACCAGATGTAATATTAAGGGCAGTTTTTTTATGCTTTCCATTTTTTCCAGTACCAATTACAATTTCTTTTATATCATCTGTTTCGATACGAATAGGCCCGTTAATGTAACTATCATCTGAACCGAGTGGAATATCCGCACTTGATTTTAATGTCGGAAGATGGTAAACGTCAGATTGCAAGACCCCTTTTTTTAAGTTCAAACTTTTATAAACATTAATAGATTTATTCAAAGAGACTTTTTTAGCTGAGTTTCCGCCAGATTTCTGCTTGATATCTAATTCATAAAACGATGTATTACTACTTCCTCCAATTACTTGGTTTGAATTACCTTTCATTACAACTTTCCCATTATTACTGTTAAAAGTCCCGTTATTAATCCAATCCCCCGTAATATTTATTGTCGACTTTGAAATTGAAACACTTAATGTGGATTGAGTTTCGATGGTTAAATTTTTTATGGTGATAACCTTTTTATTTACTAATACGATATCACCAGATTTAATAATTACGTTGTCTGAATGTTTTGGTACACAATTACAGTCCCAGGTTGAAGGGTTGTTCCAGTTACCATTTCGCTCAGATTCGATTGTTTTTGCTGTACAGTATGTAAACATAAAAGAAAGAAGTACAGATAAAACGATACTTTTTAGGCGGATCACTTTGTTTGTTTGTTTCATGACTTCTAGTTTTTAGTGAAATATAAATTTGGACTTGTGCTTTATATTTTACGTTAAATGCTATCATATAGTTTCGATTATTGACGAACGTAATGATGTGTTTGATGAACGACAATATTTATCGGTTAGCCGTACTATTTTCTAAAACAAGCAAGGAAAACACATTGCTAAAGCGTTAATGCCCTTGTTTTCTAGGTATTTTTGCTCAAATTTCTTCACACAGCATAAAGAACTATACTAGCCTGTGCTCGATTTCACTCTTTTTTCGGATAAAATTACACCTGCACGAAACATATATGCATCTTTAAGAACCAGCGGTTAATATCAGGTTTTATCTTTCACTCGTGCCTACCATATCGGTTGTTCCCGTAATAATTGCTTTAATTGTCATTCAACTAAAATACATACATTAGTGTTCTGAAATTAATTTGATTTAAAGGAGTAGAATGGCATCGTTTGATATAGTAAGTAAAGTTGAAATTCAATCAGTTGATAATGCAGTAAATGTTGCGAAAAAGGAATTAGATACCCGCTACGATTTAAGGGGAACTAATAGTGAAATTTCGTTGGATAAGAAATCAGGAACGATTACTGTTGCATCAAACAATGACATGAATGTTGATTCCATTGTTAAAATAATTCTAAGCCGTTTTACGAAGCAAAAACTAGATGTAAATTGTTTAGATTTAACAAAGGAAGGTTATGCTTCAGGTTCGCTTGTGAAAAAAGATGTGCCCGTAAAGCAAGGTTTGGATAAAGAGACCTGTAAGAAAATTACTAAGCTAATAAAGGAATCAAAACTTAAAGTGAAGACTCAAATTATGGATGATGTTATTCGTGTAAGTGGTAAAAGTTTAAACGACCTTCAAGCTGTTATTGCTAAGTGCAGAACCGAAAAACTAGAAGTGCCTTTGCAGTTTATTAATATGAAATAGGGTTACTTTCTTGGGTTCCTAATTTCTTAATTTCTATTTTGCGCCTCCAAACCAAACTTAAAAGACGTGAGCAAAGAAGTAATTATATTAGGAGGGGGAGTGGCAGGAATGAGCGCAGCTCACGAATTATTAACCAGAGGATTTAACGTAAAAGTTTACGAACACAAACATATAGCAGGAGGAAAAGCCCGCAGTATGTCAGTTCCAGGGTCGGGAATAGATGGTCGAAAAGATTTACCAGGAGAGCATGGGTTTCGATTTTTTCCGAGATTCTACAAGCATTTGCCAGATACAATGAAGCAAATTCCGTTACCAGATGGCGGAACTGTTTTCGACAACTTAACCGAAGCGTCAAGAATAAGAATTGCGAGATACGATGAAGCATCGATCTTGATGTCCTCTCGTTTTCCGAGAACACTTGACGACTTAAAAGTAATGCTTGACGATATATTTCATACCAGTTACGGGTTCGAGCCTGGTGAAGTTCATTTTTTTGCGGACAAGCTGTGGCAATTAATGACTAGCTGCTATGATAGACGACTCAACGAATACGAGAAAATTGCTTGGTGGGATTATATAGAAGCAGAAGGCAAGTCAAAAGCTTTTCAAACACTTTTGGCAGAAGGGTTAACCAAAACGTTGGTGGCGTCTAATCCTAAATTAGCGAGTACAAGAACAGGAGGAGATATTTTACTTCAGTTGTTGTTTGATATTGCCAAACCTGGTGAGAGTAGCGATAGACTTCTAAACGGGCCAACAAATGATGTATGGATTGACCCTTGGTTAGATTGGATGAGGTCTAATTTTAAAGGTAAATTCGAATATCATTTTAATCATCAACTCAACCATATTGAATGTAACACAACATCAAAAAAGATTGATTACGTAACACTTTGTTCAGTAGAAAGGGGCGGGCGTGGTAAAATGTTGTCAACGGGCGAACCTTTTAACATAACGGGTGACTATTACATTGCGGCAGTTCCTGTTGAGGTTTTTAGTAAACAGTTAACACCCAACATGACAAAAGTTGACCCAACGTTAAAAAGCGTTGTTCCGTTAGCCAAGAACGTAAATTGGATGAACGGAATGCAGTTTTATTTATCCGAAGACGTAAAAATCGATCACGGACATTGCATTTATGTTGACGCAGAATGGGCACTTACTTCCATTTCTCAAATTCAATTTTGGAAAGATTTTCCAATAGAGCAATATGGTAATGGAAAAGTAAAAGGAATAATTTCGGTCGATATATCTGAGTGGTTTGGTAAAGGTTTGTTAAATGATAAGCCCGCATCTGAATCTACTAGAGAAGAAATTAAGGATGAAGTTTGGGCGCAGTTGAAGAAGAGTCTAAATGTAAATGGCGAAGTTCTATTAAAAGATGAGCAGATAATAGATTGGTTTATAGATCCAGATATTATCACTCCAGATGATGGTAGAGTCCAGAAAAATGTGAATACAGAACCGTTGTTGGTTAACGAAGTAAATACTTGGCATCTGCGCCCAACGGCACATACAAGAATTAAGAACTTCTTTTTGGCGAGCGATTACGTGCAAACCAATACAGATTTAGCCACTATGGAAGGAGCTAACGAAGCTGCTCGAAGAGCAGTGAATAGTATTATTCAAGATTCTAAAGTCAATCAGATACCTTGTAAAATATGGAAGTTACATGAGCCAGACGTGTTAGCGATTTGGCGATTTGCCGACCAAGAAAATTTTGAAAAAGGAGAACCTTGGGACAATAAGTTAGATTTCTTAAAAGGATTACGAATTAGAATACTATTATTTTTAAAAAAGTTATTTAGTAAAAATTAGAACCTATGATACTTTCTATCATTAATTTACAAGATTATACCATACCTGAGCACATCCTGTTTTTTACGGGTTGTTTAGGTTGGGTAATAGCCTATGTTTTGGTAATCAAAGCAATTTTCAAAGAACAATTTATTGAGATACCTGTTTTTGCATTATGTGCCAATTTCGCTTGGGAGTTTCTCTGGAGTTTTGTTTTTAAAACCGACATGGGAGAACTCTATGTATGGGGATACCGAATTTGGTTTGTGCTCGATTGTGTAATTGTTTACGGCATGTTTAAGTATGGCTGGAAACAATGGCGCGACCAGAAATTGGTGAAACATTACAAATTCCTGATTGCATTTTGTTTGGTATGTTGGTTTGCTGTTTTGTACACGTATATCGGTAAATGGGATTTACCAATAACACACATGGGTGCAAATTCGGGATACATACTTAACGTGATGATGAGTTTGATGTACCCAATTCTGCTATTGAAAATGTCTACTACTAAGGGTTTTTCATATGTCGCAGGGTGGTGTAAGGGGGTTGGAACGCTACTTATTAGTGTATTTTGTTCCTTAAAATTCGGAGACCATTACTGGTTATTAACTTTATGTGTAATTACCTCAATATTAGATGGGTGGTATCTTGTGATTTTTACTAAAAAACGAAAAGAATTAGTAACAGTTTGAAGCAGCAAAAGGACAAATTTAAGATTGCGCGCATATTTGGCTTTTCCGGTACTGCAAGGGAAGATAAGCTAAAACGCATCATTCTTATTCGTATTCTCTTAATCACATGTGCTGCGGGAATAGTGTGGTCTGGATTCTATTTCATTTTGGGATTGTACCTTGCGGGCTTTGCTGTGGCAGGATATGCAGTTGCTTCATTACTTAATCTTGGTGTATTTTATGTAAGGAAAGACTATATCAACTTTAGGTTTATTCAACTTATTTTAATTCTGCTTTTGCCAGTGGCGACCCAGTTGGCGCTAGGTAGTTTTAATGCGGCAAGTGGAGTAATGTTAGCAGCTTTGCTTTGCCCAATGGGCGCATTAATGTTTCATAGCCCAGAAATTGCAAGGCGACTTTTTTATCTTTTTTGTATTGCAGTGGTTTTGTTGGGGTTGTACGAAATGTTTTTCCCTCACCTAAAGGTCGATGTAGATGAGGGTGTTTCGGTGTTCTTTTTTGTGATGAATTTTATCTCAATTTCTGCAATTGTCTATTTTCTACTAGAATATTTTGTCGCGCAACAAACGGTTTTCCAAAACTTATTGGCAGAGCGTAACAAAGACATCACAGATAGTATAACTTACGCTCAACGAATTCAAAACGCAATATTACCCCCCGATAATTTTTTTAAAGCCCATTTACCCAATTCTTTTATTTACTACAAACCGAAGGATATTGTTGCAGGAGATTTTTACTGGATGGAAGTTGTTGGAGATGTAACCATTTTTGCTGCAGCAGATTGTACGGGTCATGGTGTGCCTGGGGCAATGGTTAGCGTTGTTTGTGTAAATGCACTCAACAGAAGTGTTCGTGAGTTTGGCTTGACAAACCCTGCTCAAATTTTAGAAAAAACAAGAGAGTTGGTTATCGGTACTTTCGAACGTAGCGATGAGGTAGTAAGAGATGGAATGGATATTTCGCTCTGTGCGATAAACTTAAAGACTAAAAATATCGAATGGGCGGGGGCGAACAATCCAATATATCACATCAAGAAGAATGATGAGGGGCTTACGGAAGAAATGGTATCGAATGAAACTCATTATTTAAGAGAAATAAAACCAGATAGTCAGCCAATTGCTAAGTACGCTAAAGAGAATCCGTTTACAAACCATTCAGTAAACCTTGTCGAAGGAGACATTTTTATTTTGATAACCGATGGCTTTGCCGATCAGTTTGGAGGCGAAAAAGGGAAGAAATTTAAGTACAAACCTTTCAAAGAGCTATTACTCGCCAATATGCACTTACCAATGGACGAACAAAGACAGGCTTTGTCTTCGTCTTTCGAAAACTGGAAAGGTAACTACGGTCAAATTGACGATATTTGTGTTATAGGCGTTAGAGTATAACACAAATGAGTCAGTTTATCCTGAGCTTTCTGGAGGAATATTTGTGTTCGTGTTTAGTGAAATAGGTCTCCCTGTTTATAAGGGTTTTCGAATTCAAGTAGCCATTTTTTCTTTTCCAACCCTCCGCTAAAGCCAGTTAACGAACCATCTGCGCCTATAACTCGATGGCACGGTACAATTATCGGGAGAGGATTTTTTTCCGTTCGTGTTACCCACAGCTCGCGTTGCTTTTGGATCATCAAGAGACTTGGCAATGTCGAGATACGACACGGTTACGCCAAAAGGTATTTTTTGAAGTTGTGCCCACACTTTTTTTCTGAAGTCGGTTCCTGTTGGATTCAATTTTAAATCAAACGAGGTTCTTTTTCTCTCAAAAAACTCAGTGAATTGTATTACCACAGTTTTGTGAATCGGGTGGACGATTTCGATACGTTTCTCATCAACAAAACAACAACTCGAAAAACCTTCTTG
Organism: Flavobacteriales bacterium; assembly: GCA_016763645.1. GTDB lineage: Bacteria > Bacteroidota > Bacteroidia > Flavobacteriales_G > NORP312 > NORP312. The sequence goes on along the minus strand of JAESTK010000340.1, from coordinate 195 downwards.
GGTTCCGATTAATTCGAGAATGCCTACTGGAGATAAGTAATAACCTGAGTTCGATTAATCGAACTTACTATTAAACAAATGATTGTCAGCGACTTAAATGGAGTCAATATCGAAAAATATTAGGTCAATCTCCCTAACCAGTCCGAATATATTCGGAGTCTCCAAGAGGGAATTCTCCCTTAGAAAAGACTTCGA
>JAESTK010000264.1 GCA_016763645.1 Flavobacteriales bacterium | reverse complement strand
CCATTCGGTCAAAATGAAACGAGCGAAATACCTCGATGGCTCTGCCTCGAGGATAGTTCGTTTCAAGAAATTCTTTATTTTTTTCAGTTGGTAATTTTATACGTTAACGTATTTTCCCGAAAGTAGTGAAGCAATTTAAACCGTGGTTTTCAAATCCATATGACTTAATAAATTGTGCGCAAAGGTTAACATGTTCTGTACCTCATCAGTAGGTGCAATATGAACGTATTTAAATATCATCAATGCCTCACCATTACTTTCTATATGATGAATCTCATTGTCTCCTAAAAATCGGATAAGATCGTTAGTGAAAAACTTTCGAATAGCATCCTCATCTTCTCCACTCAAATGAAATTTATCAGAGAAATTGGGATGATCCATAAAATTGATATTGGGATTTGACCCCGAAAGAACTTTTACTTTTTCAGCAATTTTACCAAAAAGCCCTTCTTTATCAATTATAAAACGAGGTATCGGTGAGGGTAACCGTACAACTTGTACTGTAGTTTGATAGACTTCTAGGGCGAGCATTGCCCCTTCGTCAAACACAATGTCAGCGATTTCCCAATCTGCATTATTCTCCACATCATGCCCTTTTAATGAATTGCTCTTCATTTCAATTGGACGTGAATCGAAGAAATGAAAATTTCTGAGGTATGAAGTATTCCAATCTACTTGACGCTCAAAGTTCCAGCCATTTTCTATCGCCAATTTTTGTAACCGTATTTGCCGTTTTGTTATTTGCTTTTTTACTCGCTCAATAATAATTTTTAAGGCTCGGTTATGACTTGAAGATGAAACATGATGGTCTAGTCCAACTAACTTAACATTCCCACCATCATTATCATGTATGCGCTTGAACTCTATCAGGTTTTCCATTATTGATAAGTCTACAAGACGTGATTGAGACAGATCAATACTTACGTTAGATCCAGTAGGAATTTCTTCTAATAATTTGTCTAATTGTAATGCGTATAAGAAATTGGTAATTCCCTTTATTTTAACATCATACGTCCATTATCCAAACGGTATACTTTCGAACCAGATTTATAAATCATTTTAAAGAAGGGGATAATTCCCACCCTGGCCAATAACATGTGCAACACCAAGGTTATGAGAACCCCGCCTACGATTCCGATCAGCAAATCTGTAAATAAAGTAATAATGAGAGTCGAAGAAAGGAACAGTAATTGTTCTACACCTTGATTGTAGGCATGCATGAATACTTTAGGGGATGCTAATTTAAAGCCCGTGTGTAATAGTATTGCAGCCAGAGCGGCTAAGGGGATGCTTCTTAAAACAGGTGCCAAAAGAAGAACAAAGAGGATTAGAAAGATTCCGTGGTAGAAGTTAGACCACTTGGTTTTTGCATTGTTATTTACGTTTACTGTGCTTCGAACAATCACCGTAATTATGGGAAGGCCACCTAGCGCTCCAGATACCATTGTACTTAATCCTACACCAATCAAATCTTTGTTTAGATTGGTGGTTCGTTTATAAGGATCTAGCTTATCAACGGCACGAGCACTGGCCAAGGTCTCTACAGAAGCAATCATGGTAATGGACAATACTGTAAGCCAAAAAGCCTTTGTCCCAATCATGCCAAAATCAGGGTGCATAATACTATCAAGAGGATTATCTGGTATATTAATTAGTAATTCTGGACCAACACCGTACGAGTTACCTAAGAAAGAAATACTATGTTCATTGAAAAAATCAAATCCAAAAACCATGGGTATCGCCAATAGTAAAACCCACATAGGAGCGGGGATTAGTTGTATGAATTTTTGGTTAATTCTTTTATAAAGAACTAGAACAAGTATACCCACTACTGCAACAAGAAACACAAATGGATTAGCTTCTGGAATTTTGTAAAAAACATCCAGTAAGGTTCTGATAACCGTAGTTGCATTGGAGGTGGTTCCTAGTGCGTAATGAATTTGTTTTGCAAAGATAATAACACCGATTGCTGCCAAGATGCCGTGTAGCACTGAAGACGGTAATAACTTGGCAAAACGCCCCATCTTAAGAACCCCCAATATTATTTGAATAGCACCTGACACTACTATTGCCGCCAACACATAGTTGATGTTTCCGTCCAGCGCAACAAGGGCTCCGAGAATCACAGCGATTAGTCCTGCCGCGGGGCCATTAACTGCTAAATGCCCTCCGCGAAAGAATGTTGTTACGGTTCCCCCAATAATAGCGGAAAGTACTCCGGCCATTGGAGAGACCTCGGAAGCAACAGCAATCCCTAATGCTAGTGGTAAGGCGACTAACGATACGCTGACAGCAGCTAAAAGATCACTACGCCAGTTCTCTTTCAGCCCTTGAATTCCTCTTGAGGGGATATGAGGGTTAGTGTTCATTGTCCTTGTTCATAGTTAATAACGTTGTTTAACGTACACTTTTCATAAGCGCTACTGCTACGCTATGAAATAGCGTTTAATGTTAAAAAACAATCGTAAGCGAAGTTATCCTTATTTACTCAAAAAGTCAAGGATTGGGAGGGTAAAAGAGGCATTTTTTATTCTCTTGTTTTAATGCTTAGGAATTTGTTCCTTTGCACCCCTTTTTTAAGGTCCCTATGGCAGTTATAGTAGAAAGAGAAGTAAAAATATTTGCAGGTTCGGCAGCACCGGAATTAGCAAATAACATCGCTCAAAAATTTGGCGTTTCGTTAGGGAGCGTTCATTTACAAAGGTTTAGCGATGGAGAATTTCAAACCTCGTTAGAAGAAACTGTTCGTGGAGCTTACGTTTTTATTATTCAGCCAACGTTTCCACCAACCGACCATTTATTCGAATTATTGTTGATGGTAGATGCTGCTAAAAGAGCTTCTGCGGCAAAAATTACGGTTGTTATGCCTTACTTTGGTTGGGCAAGGCAAGACAGAAAAGATAAACCAAGAGTTGCTATCGGTTCTAAATTGGTAGTAAATATGCTAGAAGCAGCAGGCGTTACTCGCGTAATTACCATGGATTTGCACGCAGACCAAATTCAAGGATTCTTTGAAGTGCCTATCGACCATTTATATGCATCCTCTGTTTTTGTTCCGTACATCAAAACATTAAATCTTCCTAATTTAATTATGGGAGCTCCAGATACTGGCGGAACAAAAAGAGCAAATGCTTACGCAAAGCATTTAGGTTGCGAAATGGTAATTTGCTACAAGCAACGTAAAAAAGCAAATGAAGTGTCTGATATGACTTTAATCGGAGATGTTGAAGGCAAAGATGTAATCATCGTAGATGACATTATTGATACGGCAGGAACCATAACCAAAGCAGCCGATATGATGACCGCCAAAGGCGCAAATAGTGTAAGGGCATTAATCACGCATCCTGTTTTGTCAGGACCAGCATACGAAAGACTTGAAAATTCTTCTATAACAGAGTTAATTACAACCGATTCAATTCCGTTAAAAAAAGAAAGTAGTAAAATAAAGGTGATTTCTGTTGCAGGCCTCTTTGGTGAGGTTATGCAAAATGTAGTAAATCATCAATCAATCAGTTCAAATTTTATAATTTAATCAATAACAACTATCACAATGAAATCATTAGGATTATCTGGAACGAAAAGAGCTATTGGCACAAAGGACGCTAAGAAATTACGAGCGGACGGTCAAGTTCCCTGTGTTATCTATGGTGGAGATAAAAACATCCACTTTTCAGTTGACTCAAGAGCAATGGACAAATTTATTTACACACCAAACGTATTCCGAGTTCAGCTCGAAATAGAAGGTGAAAAAATTGACGCAGTTATTAAAGACACGCAGTTTCATCCGGTAACAGAAGCGACTTTGCATGTTGACTTTGTTCAATTATTCGAAGACAGACCAGCCGTTATAGCAATGCCTGTTGTTTTAATAGGAAACGCAATTGGTGTAAGAAATGGCGGTACTCTTAGCCTCCGTAAAAGAAGAATGAAACTGAAAGGATTGCCTTCTGCAATTCCAGACGATATTTCTATCGACATTGAAGCGCTAAAAATTGGGCAATCAATTAAAGTTGCAGATGTTGCTGCGTTAAACCCAAAGCTAGAATTTGCGGGAAACCCCAACGATGTTGTTGTTGCTGTTAAAACTTCTCGTGCTGCTATTGAGGATGAAGAAGAGGAAGAAGGAGCTGAAGGCGAAACAACTGAAGGTGGCGAAGGGTCAACTGAGGGCGGTGAAGCTAAAAAAGAGGAAGCTCCAGCTGAATCATAAATTCGCTTTCTTTGTTGCATGAAGTATCTTATCGTAGGATTAGGGAACATCGGCAACGAATACGAAAACACTAGACATAATATTGGATTTAAAATCCTCGATTCGTTAGCCAACGATTCGGGGATTTTTTTTGTAGAGGATCGATTAGCTAGCACAGCAACCCTAAAACACAAAGGGCGCACCTTTACTCTGGTAAAGCCCACAACCTTTATGAATTTAAGTGGTAAAGCGGTAAATTATTGGTTGCAACAAGAGAAAATAGGACTATCAAACCTGCTCGTTCTTACTGATGACATAGCGCTACCGTTTGGCTCTATTCGCATGAAAGGAAAAGGTAGCGATGGGGGTCATAACGGACTTAAAAATATTGCTCAAATTTTAGGGCGAAACGACTATGCTCGGTTACGTTTCGGAATTGGCAGTGAGTTTAACCCTGGGAAACAAATTAACTACGTTTTAAGCGATTGGCACAAAGAAGAACGAGAGCTAATGCAAGAACGTATCGACCACGCAAAAAAAATGGTTTTTGCTTTTGGCACCATCGGGCTTGATAGAACCATGTCAGAATACAATAAGAAATAAGCGTAACCAAAATATCGTTTTATCCGTATTTTATTACTTCACCTTTTGGAGTAAAGCTTATGTTACGTGTCTATATCTTGATTTTCTTGGGGGTACTTCTATCCTTCTCTTCCTTTTCTCAAAACCCGCATCTGCTAAAAGATGAATTGAAACTATATCCTAATCCTGTAACGGAAGGAACAATCTATATCGATTTTGGAAATGGGTCCACATCATACGAGCGAGTCGAAATTCTGGATGTTACCGGCACAAAAGTTTTTGATGCGATGTTAAATACCGAAAATTTCAGTAAACATAAGCTCGATTTGTCAGCCTTGGCTTATGGCAATTATTTCGTTTTAATTAAGACCGAATCTGAAGTATTTTCTGCTCGAATAACGATAAACTAATTTTTACCATTAGTTACCCAACCTTCACTGGCAAATTTTCGTCTTTCATCTATATTGCTTATTATTGTGATATGTTAAGCGGTATCCTAACTTTCTAAATCATGCTTAAAAACTTTTCTTTTCTTTTCGTTTTTACTTTGCTATCAGTTTGTGTTAGGGCAGCAGCGGCTCCGCCTCCAAATGATGATTGTGCAAATGCAGCAGCTTTGTTTGATTGTGCTGCCCCTATCGTAGGAGACAATCATTGGGCAACCATAGAACCGAGTGACACCCTGTTTTGTGGTTCTGACGAAACTACAATATGGTACACATATACGGCATCAGTTAGTGGCAATGTTAGCATTGATTTTAGCAACTTAATTTGTGACGGAACTGGAGGTCTTCAAATGAATGTTTTAACAGGCGCATGCGGAGGCCCGTATGCTTCTGTTTATTGCGAAACCCAATTTACGGCTGATATTGTTGTTTCCTTTAACGCAACTGCGGCTACTCAATATCTTTTTATTGTTGATGGATATGGCGGGGACATGTGTAGTTTTGACATTAGAGTTGAACCAACTAATGTTTTACTTACGTCCATCTCATCATATAATTCTTGTGTAGGAGCGAGCAATGGAATTGCCAATTTAACAGTATCAGGAGGGAGCACACCTTATTCTTTTATGTGGTCAACTGCTGAAACTACAGAGGATATTTCTGGCTTGTCTTCTGGCACATATACTGTTACAGTTTCAGATGTTGGGGCTTGTCTTGACCAACAGTTATCAACAACCATTTCAGAGCCGAACGTACCTTCTGTTCTAACCGCCCCAATAAGTAATATTAATTCTACATCTGCCGATTGTGGAGGTGACGTTTATTGTGTAGGAAATTCCTCGGTAACCCAAAGAGGAGTTTGTTGGAATACAACGGGCAATCCAACTACAGCCGACAATATTACAAATGACGGGTCTGGATTGGGGGTTTATTCTAGCACCATGACGGGACTGACTGAGGGAACATACTATGTTCGGGCGTACGCTATAAATTCTTCTGGGATTGGTTACGGGGAAGAAAAGTCGTTTTCAAACTTTGCTACCATAAACCTTCCCGTCCCTGTGGCTTGTCCAACTGGAACAGGGACACCAGTTTTAATGTCTAGCACAACTGT
>JAESTK010000263.1 GCA_016763645.1 Flavobacteriales bacterium | reverse complement strand
CGAAACTCATCAAGAGTTGTTGCTCCAATACATTGAATTTCGCCTCTTGCCAAAGCTGGTTTAAACATATTTGGTGCATCCATAGAGCCAGAAGCCCCTCCTGCTCCAATTATTGTATGAATCTCATCAATAAATAGAATTACGTCAGGCGATTTTTGAAGTTCATTCATAACCGCTTTCATTCTTTCTTCGAATTGCCCACGGTATTTTGTTCCTGCTACTAATGATGCTAAATCAAGCGTAACAACTCTTTTTCCGAAAAGTACTCTCGACACCTTCTTTTGAGTTATTCTTAACGCTAAGCCTTCGGCAATAGCCGATTTACCAACACCAGGTTCTCCAATTAGTATCGGGTTGTTCTTCTTTCTTCTGCTTAATATCTGAGATACTCTTTCAATTTCTTTTTCACGCCCAACAACGGGGTCTAGCTTGTCGTCCTCGGCCATTTTGGTTAAATCTCGCCCAAAATTATCTAACACTGGTGTTTTAGATTTAGGATCAACGGGTTTTTTAGCTGCACTGCTAAATTCATCTTCACCCTCGTCTTCGTCATCAGCCGGACTGCTCGGAAATTCAGCTTTTGGTGTTATTGGAAAATCATTATCATCTGCTAGATTGTCAAGTTCATCTTTTACCATATCGTAATTCACATTAAAATGTCTAAGGGCACGACTCGCAACGTTGTTATCATCTTTTAAGATAGATAACAATAAATGCTCCGTACCAATTGTATTGCTTTTAAAAAGTTTTGCTTCTAAATAAGTAATTTTAAGTGTCTTTTCTGCTTGTTTCACCAAAGGAATGTTTCCTGATGAGCTCACTTTTGAATTATCTACCGCAATAGATTGTTCAATCATTTTTCTTAAATCAGGAACTTGCACCCTTAAAGACCGAAGAATACGTACCGCAGTTCCTTCACCTTCTCTAATAATACCTAAAAGAAAATGCTCGGTACCAATATAATCGTGCCCTAAACGCAACGCTTCTTCACGGCTAAATGTAATTACATCTTTTACTCTCGGGGAAAAATTAGCTTCCATAATTCAAATAAACTCAATTTAATTGACAAAAAAAGATAAAAAGCAGACATATTTCTACTCAGGTCAAAGTTACTTCTCAAGAGAACGTAAATGCTTTTAGTTAGGAGTGATTTTATTAACAATTAAACTCTGAATTTTGTTAATAACCCCCTTGTTTTTTTACTACCTAAGAATGGTGGAATGTCTATTTTCGGTTCGTTTTTGAGTAAATAAAAAAATTGAAGTAAAAGAAGATAGAAATGGCTGAAGGAGAAAAAATAATTCCAGTTAATATAGAGGAAGAAATGAAGACTGCATATATCGATTATTCGATGTCTGTAATTGTTTCAAGAGCATTGCCAGATGTTCGAGATGGCTTGAAGCCTGTACACAGAAGAGTATTATTTGGAATGCAAGACCTAGGTGTAAGGGCTAATAGCTCGTACAAAAAATCAGCTAGAATTGTTGGAGAGGTATTAGGTAAATACCATCCACATGGTGATACATCTGTATACGATTCAATGGTGCGTATGGCACAAGAATGGTCGTTACGTTACCCTTTAGTTGACGGACAAGGAAACTTTGGCTCTGTTGATGGAGATAGCCCCGCTGCGATGAGGTACACTGAAGCAAGGTTGACAAAAATTGCGGAGGAAATGCTTGCCGATTTAGATAAAGATACTGTCGATTTCAGTTTAAACTTTGATGACACTTTAAAAGAACCAACTGTTTTACCTGCAGCTTTCCCCAATTTATTGGTAAGCGGAGCAAGTGGAATTGCTGTAGGTATGGCAACTAACATGGCGCCACACAATTTAACGGAAGTTATTAATGGCACTATTGCTTACATTGACAATAGAGATATTGATGTCGCTGGGTTGATGGAGTATGTAAAAGCTCCAGATTTTCCAACGGGAGGTATTATATATGGCTATGAAGGGGTTAAAAATGCTCTCGAAACAGGTAAAGGCCGTGTCGTAATGCGTGCTCAATCAACCATTGAAGAAACGGCATCTGGTAGAGAACAAATTATTGTTACAGAGATTCCTTACCAAGTGAATAAAGCCGACATGATTAAGCGTACGGCTGACCTAGTTAACGATAAAAAAATTGAAGGCATTTCTGATATTAGAGACGAATCGGATAGAAATGGGATGCGAATCGTTTATGAATTGAAACGTGACGCTATAACTAATGTTGTTTTGAATAACCTGTTTAAGTACACGGCACTTCAAACTTCATTTAGTTGTAATAATATTGCATTGGTTGGTGGGCGACCTGTCGTGTGCAACCTAAAAGATTTAATTCATCATTTTGTTGAGCACAGACATGAAGTTGTAATTCGTAGAACCAAGTACGATTTACGCAAAGCAGAAGACAGAGCTCATATACTAGAAGGCCTTATTATAGCAAGTGATAATATTGATGAAGTAATCAAAATTATTAAAGAATCTCAAACTCCCGAATTAGCGATAGCAAACTTGATTTCAAGGTTTAAGCTTTCGGATATTCAAGCGAGAGCGATTGTTGACATGCGTTTGCGTCAGCTTACTGGCTTGATGCAAGAAAAGCTCAGAGAAGAATATGAAGAGGTAATGAAGTTTATCGAAGCAATGAAAGCAATTCTGGCCTCTGAGGAAATGAGAATGAATATCATCAAAGAAGAACTTACAGTCATTAGAGATAAATATGGTGACGAAAGACGCAGCGAAATAGTATACGCTGCTGATGATTTCAGTATCGAAGATATGATTCCTGACGAGCAAGTAGCAGTTACTATTTCTCACATGGGATATATTAAACGTACCTTATTAAGTGAGTATAGACTACAAAACAGAGGTGGTGTTGGTTCTAAAGGAACAGCTACTCGCAACGAAGATTTCCTAGAGCATCTATTTACCGCAACAACTCACAACTATCTATTGATCTTTACACAAAAAGGTAAGTGCTTCTGGATGAGAGTATTCGAAGTACCAGAAGGGTCTAAACAATCTAAAGGCAGAGCAATTCAGAACTTGATTAGTATTGAGCAAGATGATAAGGTAATGGCATATATAAGTGTCGAAAACCTTAAAGACGAAGAGTACGTGGAAAATAATTACATTATAATGTGTACTAAAAATGGTGTAATTAAGAAAACTAGTTTAGCAGCATATTCTCGTCCTCGCGCTAATGGAATTATTGCAATTAACGTTCGCGAAGGCGATGAATTATTAGAAGCAATCTTGACCAGCGGATCAAACGAAGTAGTTTTAGCTAGTAAAGCTGGTAGAGCAATTCGATTCAACGAGTCTAAAGTTCGCCCGATGGGTAGAGGAGCTTCAGGAGTTAGAGGCATAAGACTTGGTGAGGGTAAAGATGAAGTAATAGGTATGATTACTGTCAAAGATCCACAAATACAAACAGTATTGGTTGTCTCCGAAAACGGGTATGGAAAGAGAACCATGCTTGATGATGCGGATGGTGAAGCGGTTTACAGAGTAACCAATAGAGGTGGAAAAGGTGTTAAAACACTTAATGTAACTGAGAAAACAGGAGCGTTAATTTCCATTAAAGTTGTTACCAACGAAGACGATTTAATGATTATCAATAAATCGGGAATTGTAATTCGTTTAGCTGTAGAAAATCTTCGTGTAATGGGAAGAGCAACGCAGGGGGTTAAATTGATTAACTTAAAAGGAAAAGATCAAATTGCTGCTATTGCGAAAGTTGATCACTATGAAGAGGAAGAAGTTATTGAAGGTACTGATAGTGAAGAAATTATAGAAGGAGAAGAGTCTTCTGTTGATGAAAATACTAGCAGTGAAAACGATTCTTCGAATGAAGGTGAAACAGGTTCTGGTACAGATGTTGAAGACACCGACTCTGAAGATTAAATTTATTTGAAAAATTTTAAAATAGAAGACATGAAAAAGGTTCTTTTTTCGATACTGATGGTGGGAATTTTCACTGCCTCTTTTTCGCAAAACAACAAGGTTGTTAGCGCATATAACTATATGAAATATAATGAGTTAGACAAGGCTAAAGAAGCGATAGATCAAGCTGTTTTACACGAGCAAACAAAAAGTAAATCTAAAACTTGGTGGTACAAAGGGCAGGTTTATTCTTTGATTGCAGATTCTGAAACATTTAAAGGTCTGCATGACAACCCACTAAAGGTTGCCGTTGAATCGTTTTTAAAAGCTTATGAGTTTGACACAAAGCGCATAGAAGTAAATAAATTACAATCGGACTTAGCAAGCGCTCTAGGTAGAATTACTAACCAAGGAATTCAGGATTTTAATGCTAAAAATTACGACCGTGCATCACAATCATTCGACATGTCAATTAAAGGTTCTAAGAAATTTAATGTAACCGACAGTTTATCTTATTTCTACGGGGCAGTAGCTTACAAGCAGATTAAAAATGACGAAAAAGCGATTGAATACCTTAATAAATGTATTGAAATTGATTTTGAAGGTGCTCAAGCGTATAACTATTTAACATCTATTTACTCTAATTCTGAAAACACTGAAATGTATAATAAAACAGTACAAGAAGGAAGAGCGAAATGCCCAGACGATGAAAGACTGCTAACTTCGGAAATAAATATAGCACTACAAGGCGATGACGTTGAAAAGGCTTTAGAAAATCTAAATCAAGCAATTGAAAAATCGCCAGACAATAGCACACTTTATTATGCTCGAGGTAACATGTACGAAAAACAAGGTAACAAATACGAAGAAGCTGGAGAGATAGAAAAAGCTAAATCTAATTACGATTTGGCTAAAACTGATTATCTAAAGGCCATCGAGCTAGACCCAAACTCATTTGATGCGAACTATAATATGGGAGCTTTAATTTATAACGAGGCGGTAAAAATGATGGATGTTGTCAACCAGATTAAAGATAACAATGAGTACAATAAAGGAAAAGCTATTGCAGACAAAGTTTTTTTAACCTCTATACCCTACTTAGAAAAAGCGCATGAAATAACACCAACTGATACATCAACAATGGAATCGTTAAAAACACTATATGTTCGCAGTGGACAAGTTGAAAAATACAATGCTATTAAAGCGAAGTTAGAAAACTAACAACAAAACCTTACACGGTAACACGGAAGCCTTCTCGATATTATTGAGAAGGCTTTTTTGTTTATGGAGCTACTCCTTCCATTAATATTCCACAAATCCAAGCGCCATATGTGCCTAGCACATATCCTAGGACAGCGAGCAAAACTCCTACTGGGGCTAATGATGGATGAAAAGCAGCTGCTACAACTGGCGCAGATGCAGCCCCTCCAATATTTGCTTTGCTACCTACAGCTAAGAAGAAGTATGGAGCACGAATAATTTTTGCTACGATAACTAAAAGTGCTACGTGAATCATCATCCAGATAACACCAACAATAACTACCTCCCAATGTTTTATAATTTCTAAAAAATCCATTTTCATGCCAATTGTAGCGACTAAAAAATAGATAAATACACTACCCATTCTCGATGCCCCAGCTCCTTCATATTCTCTTGCTTTAGTAAAGGAAAGTATTAACCCAAACGTTGTTGACATAATAATGAGCCAAAAGAATTTACTGGTTAAAGAAAAGCGTTGTAAATGTGGGGCATTGGTCTCTATCCACGGTGCAATCCAATCGGCAAGAAAATGGGCCAAGCCCGTAAATGCTAAACCGAGTCCTAGAATAACAAACATATCGTTCATCGATGGAATGCGAGCGATTTTCTTCGAAAATTCTTCCATTTTATTTTTTAGAGTATCTACGGAACTACTATCTGCATTAAAGAATTTATCAATTCTGGCTGATTGCCCAACGCCAAGCAATAGGAAAAACATCCACAATTCAGCCACAATAACATCAACGATAATCATGGTCGAATAAATACCTTCCGATGGTTTAAAAATTTCGAACATTGATGCTTGGTTGGCTCCGCCACCAATCCAACTTCCTGCGAGTGTAGTCATACCTCTCCAAATTGCTTCGGGGCCTTGTCCTCCCACAGCTTCTGGAGAAATTGCCGCCATAGCCATTATCGCCAACGGACCACCAATAATAACACCGACAGTTCCTGTAAAAAACATAATTAAAGCCTTCGGTCCGAGTTTGAAAACCTCTTTTAAATCGATGCTGAGCGTTAAGAGTATTAAACTGGCTGGAAGAAAAAATCGAGAGGCAACGTAGTAAAGGTTGCTTTCTTCTGGGTTTACCAATCCAAACGAAGTGAGTAAAGCCGGTAGAATATAGCAGAACAACAGAGGCGGAACAAATTTGTAAACCTTATTGAAAAATGGAATTTTACTGGAATTACTCCAAAAAATAAATCCTAAAATTGCCATTAAAAGTCCTAAAACAACGGCATCGCTTGTGAAAACTGCTTCGTGCATAAATTGAATTTTACTCAAACATAAATCAATATTTGTCAGTAACAAAATGAGAATTTTCTGCCAACACGTCACTAAAGTATATATTTGCCGCAATGGCATGAAAATCGAGAGTACAGAAAAAACTAAAAACTAAACCATTATGGCACAATACGATCAACAACAACCAATTGACATTAAAAAATTAAGACCTATATTTATAGGTGTTGGGATACTCTTCTTTATTATCATGTTTGGAAGAAGTTCTTTTATTATTCTAGAACCAACAGAGCGAGGAATTTTATTTAAAAAGTATACTACTGGTTTAGATATCGAAACTATTTATGGAGAAGGTTTAAACATCGTGGCACCTTGGAATAGTATGATTATTTATGATGTGTCTGAACAGAAGTTGGAAGAGAGAATGGACGTGCTTTCATCTGATGGTCTTTCGATTGACATAGATGTTTCGGTTCGTTTTCATCCAAACGCTAGTGAAATAGGTGAACTTTACCAAGGGTTTAAAATTGATTATCAAGATAAGCTGGTGCGACAAGAATTAAGAGCTGCAGTTAGAAAAGTTGTCGGACGATACACTCCAGAAGAATTGTATTCTACTAAGCGTGAAGAAATTGAAACTACAATTAGAGAGTATGCTGAAGATGTTCTTACCAGAAATCATGTTGTGTTAAGAGCTTTGCTTATTCGTTCTATTAAATTACCGCAATCAATACAACAAGCGATTGAAAGCAAATTAAGGCAAGAGCAAGAATCTTTGGCTTATAAATACAGGTTAGATAAAGAGCTAAGTGAGGCAGAAAGAAAAAGAATTGCTGCAGAGGGTGAAGCTACAGCAAATAAGATTATTAACAACAGTTTAACGCCAAGTTTACTTAGAATGAGAGGAATTGAGGCAACAACTGAATTGGCAAAATCACCAAACACCAAAACTATTATTATAGGTAGTGGTAAAGATGGTCTTCCTTTAATTTTGGGAGGGCAATAAGGATTTTTAAATATACTAATGAGAAAGGTCTGCCAAGTGGCGGACCTTTTTAGTTTTGGATAGTAGTGTCAGAAAAAATCAGGAACTCTATACTTTCTAGTGTATCGGTTCCATCTCGGTTTTCTATTTGGTCAATAACAACAGCAGGGTTACCAAAAGTGATGTTGTAATCTTCCCAGTCTCCTGAGAACAAAACTTTGTTACTACCACTATTACCTACAATATAGTTGTTGTATTCATTCTGAATAACATTAACATTATTACCTCCCGTTAAGCGAATATCTTTCAAGTATTGGGTTTTTGCAGTATAGTTGGCGACAGTATCATAAGCCATGCGGAAAGTACCTTGAAAATCACTATAAATACTAATTTCATAATCTAAATAAGGAGGGAAAAACTGACCATCCATTAAACTATAACCGTCAGAATCACCTAACCGAATCGCCTCTCTTGAACTATAAAAATATTCACCATTAAAAGCTACATCGTTTGTAGAGTTCTGCCAAAAGCCATAATAAACATCAAGTATAGTAGCTAAATATTCAGTTTCTATACTACCCTCTTGTTCCCATTCAGGTATCATTACCGATAACCAATAGCCCTTTGCAATAGCTTCGTCTGCGGCAGCTCTAATTTGAGTTTGATATTCTGGTAATATTTCCGTAATTCCATAATCTTGAACAAGGTGAAGAACTTCTTCGTAGGTCGCATCACGAAAGGAGTTCCCGATATATTCTTGTGAGCCGTCAACCATTATTTCTTCTTGATACAGGGTTTGAAAATTTAAATCAATATTTTTAGTTTTAATTATCGCCTTTTCTCCACTGTCTTCATTATTGAAAATATAAATAGTCGCTTTTTGTTCCGCCATTTTGTTGGCTATTTCAGATTTATCGGTGCCATAGGTAGATGGATAGTTTCTAAGATAGAATCGCAAAACATCAACAACCTTACGTACTTTATCGTTAGCAACTTCATTTTGTGCCAAAATGTGAATCGGTTGACCGTTGTCTGCTATTATATTTGTGTATTTCGAGAAATATTTTTTCAAATCTTCATGAGCCGAATCAGGCAGAGCAATTATTCCTGATATTTCGCCAATATTATCTAACCCTGAACTTTCGTCATTTTTGGTAACATCAACTTTTCTACAAGAAAAACAAATGCAGATAATAACTAGATATATGAGTATGCGGGGCATCAAAACAATAATAAAATTCTGAGCGAAAAGGTTAAGAAATTTGGATACGTATTTTTTGCAAATGATAAGCGATAGTCGTAATTTACTTCAGGTTTAAAGGCAATTGTTTTATCGTCTTCGTATGGTAGTAATATTCCGAAACCAGCATTAAAACTCGGACGTGTAAGTGGATTGGTGTACGTAAATTGTGTTTTTCCCGTTGTTATTTCGTCTTCATCGCCAGCTACATCAATTCTTGTTTTAAGCCAAAAAAGGTCATTAATTCCAATTCCTACAGAGGTATATAGACTAACATTAGAGTTTTTAATTAGAAAATAATTAAAACTATAATTAAGATTAATTATGCCGTAGTTCTTATAAATGTCGGCTGTACTTTGTGTTAAACTCCCCTCAACCCATTTATAATGGATTAGCCCAGCAAATTTTTCTTGCTTGATGTTATAATCAATTCGAATGATGTGAAAGATTTTATCTGATTTGCTAACTCTCGTTAAAACACCTAAGCCGTAACTTGATGAGATAGATTCTCCTTTCGAGCTTGTGGAATTGGCTCCACCGCTTAAAGTTAAGCCATATGTAATCGTTTTAGGTTCTTCCGTTTCTTGTGCAAACGCAATGCTGCATCCAGAAATCAAAATGGCTAAAAATATGGTGCTAAAATTTTTCAAGTAGAATCAAAAATAAAACAAAAAGAGGGACAAAAGCCCCTCTTTAACTACGTATTTAAAAAATAAATATTTTATTCCTTAGCCGAAATTTTTAACAATTCGTTGGCCTGTATTTCTGTTATGTAATGTTTAACCCCTTTATCGTCTTCATAGGTACGGTTAATTAACTTGCCATCAATAACTACTTCGTTTCCTTTTTTTAGAATCTTTTCAACTATTTCTGCTGTTTTCCCCCAGGCAATAACGTTGTGCCATTGGGTGTTTTCTACACGCTCTCCTACCTTATTTAAATAAGATTCGTTAGTCGCAATAGAGAATTTAGCGAGCATATTCCCTTTTTCTAGTTTTGTAATTTTAGGATCGTTACCTAAATTTCCTATTAATTGTACTTTGTTTTTGATTTTCATGACGTTTAAAATTTAGTATTTGTTAAATTGATTTATTGATACAGAAATTAATTGAAGCGCTTCCGAAAAATTTCTGAGGCAAAGGTGTTGCACTTCTAAATCTGAAATCGTATAAAAAATACTTGTATATGTTTATATCTGTTTGTTTTCGTTTGAAAATTATTATAGTTTTGATAAATAGATAATTACGACAATACAACTGAATCAAAAAAAATGAGAAACCCCTGTCGTCTTTTACACTACTTACGAAATACTCTAGAGATTGAAGGCTATTTAACTCTGTAATATTTGACTAATCAGAGAAACACTAAAAATGCTTAGTAGAAACCAACCGATAAAACCTTCGATAATTGCTACATAGCGCGTAGCCCCACCAACCGGAATATCACCAAAACCGAGCGTACTAAATGTATTTACACTAAGCATAATAGAGTTTAACGCTCTAAATAACAGTAAGTAAGTCAAATAACTAAAAATACCTACGCTTACCAAAGTTCCCGTTACAAATTTACGTCTATCAGAAAGGTCACTCCATTTACCACTTAAAATTTCCATTTTTCGATATGCAAAGCTGCTCATTCGGTGCTTTACGACAGATAAATAATAGAGTGGTTTAAGCAGCATAAGAAAGAAAAAGGGAACTTCCTTTTTCATCGCTTTTATCTCTGATTTAAACTCACTGTATGACGCCAAATCTTCTTTGTATGTTTCTGAATAAAAATCATCCAACTTCTGTTCTGAGCTAAAATACCCCATCATTTGACGAGCTTGTTTTATAAGGCTTTGTCGATTGATGTTATCCCAATCGCTTTTAGAGAAAAAGTAAACCACTGCAAAACAGAGTATTACCCAAAAGCTAACAATTAACGACCGAATCGGGCTAGTTCCATACTCTGCAAAATATTTAAGAAAAACGTTGAGTTGCCAATTTAAAAAATGTGTTGAACCGCCTTCGGTTTTCCATAAATATTTTAGCCTTCTTGTTTCAAAATCTTTTAACTCTTTGTAGCAAGCATTACGCGATTTTATATCTCCACGCTCTTTATAAATTGTAATAAATTCATTATAAATTGCTGTGAATTCATCATAAAATACAGTATTCGATATTGCTGTATCATCTATGGCTTTATGTTTGTACATTGGCAAGACAACCAAACCCACAAACTCACCCAAATCGTTATATTTAAACCTCCAATTCCGGTTAATAAATGATAATTTATTACTGAAATTCTCCCATTTAAAGTAAACATTACTGGAGAGAGGAATGATCACCTTCGAAAAGCTAATATCTCCTTCAAACTTGCAATTAACTACATCAAAAGAAGTGGGGCAATTTAACCCATCAAAAGAAATATCAGTCCTAAAAAGGCAATCTTTAAACAGAATTCTATCAATATCGTTGTCTCCTACAACATATTTATGAGCCATGGGAGGCTCCTTTCCTCCAATTTTTAACCAACAGCCCACAATAGTATCACAGTCGAATTTTACATTTCTTAATTCTAATGAAAGGTTCATTCCTCCTAGTATCAAGTCGCCATCCATACCCCATGCCGGTTTATAAAATTGATTAACAATCGAATTAGAAATCTTAACTTGGCTTATCTCCTTTGATTTATCCAACTTATAGTAAAATCCAGTTGGAAAAACACAACTATCAATGGTAATTTGACTGGTCGATTCGAACAAATCTACTTTCAAAAAACAGTGATACGCTGTAAACCTTTTCAGTTTACAGGATAAAGCCAAAGGATCTTGGAATATTACATTTTGGAAATAAATCCCTTTATTGTAAACAACCGTACCGTCATTAAAACTAAAATCATCACTCCATTGTTTCTTATCGTTAACGAGTAGTACGTTTTAATTATAACGCTTTCATCTGCTTTTAACAAAGCATCCAATTGCGAAAACGTCATTACACTATCGTACTTATTAGTATCAATTTCTAACTCCAAATTAAATTGAGAGTGCCCACAAAGGGCAATTAAAACTAGTAATGTAGCGAGTGAGCTTTTCATCCTAAAACGGACTTTAAAGCCAATTTATAACTACCCAATCCAAATCCAGAAATAACACCTTTGCAATGCTTCGCCATTAAAGAAACGTGGCGATACTCCTCACGAGCATAAACATTTGAAATGTGCACTTCAACAACTGGTGTTTCTATTCCTGCTATTGCATCGCCAATTGCAACAGATGTGTGCGTATATCCTCCTGCATTAAATATAACACCGTGATAGGTAAACCCAACTTCGTGCAATTTGTTTATCAATTCTCCTTCGACATTACTTTGAAAGTATTCTAATTGAACTGATGAGAATTCTTTTTTCAATTCTTCAAAGTACTCTTCAAAACTTAAACCACCATAAACTTCTGGCTCGCGTGTTCCTAACAGGTTTAAATTCGGTCCATTTATTATTAATATCTTTTTCATTACTAGGCAAATATAAATAAGACGCATCAATTATCGCTTTATCCTTTTAACTTTGGACATTCAACTTATTAAATGGACTGGAAATCAACAAAAGCTGGCTTTAAAACATATTTACAATTAGAACGGTCACTTTCATCCAATTCCATTGAAGCGTACTTAAGTGATTTAGATAAACTTACTTCCTATTTAGAGCACAGCAATTTAAGTTTAACTCCAGAAAAAATAGAATTAACCCATTTACAAGGTTTAATGCAATGGGTTACTGAATTAGGTATGAGTCCAACGTCTCAGTCAAGGATAATTTCTGGAATTAAAGCTTTTTACAAATACCTATTGTTAGAAGACGAAATAAAATCTGATCCAACCGAATTACTTGAAGCACCGAGAACAGGAAGAAAACTTCCCGAATTTTTAACTATAGAAGAAATCAATCAACTAATCGGAGCCATTGATTTAAGTACTCCTGAGGGAGAAAGGAACAGAGCTATGCTTGAAACATTGTACAGTTGTGGATTACGGGTTTCAGAACTAGTCGGACTTCTAATTTCTAATATTTTCGAAAACGATGGCTTTATAAAAGTAATTGGCAAAGGCGATAAAGAACGGTTGGTTCCTATTGCTGGATCTGCTATGAAATATATCAACATTTACAAACGTGAAATTAGAAGTCACCTTGACATAAAAAAGGGGCATGAAGACTGTTTGTTTTTAAATAGACGAGGTGCCCAACTTACGCGTGTAATGATCTTCACTATCATAAAAAAACTTGTTGTTGCTGCTGGAATTACTAAGAATATCAGCCCACATACATTCCGGCATTCCTTTGCAACACACTTGATTGAAGGTGGTGCAGATTTAAGGGCTGTACAAGACATGCTCGGGCATGAATCGATCACTACAACCGAAATTTACACCCATTTAGACCGCGATTATTTACGTAATACGATTATTCAATTTCATCCTCGGTCATAAAATGTTACTTTAGTAAAATGAAGTTGAGGTTCTTACTATTTTTCATTTTCATTTCTACAGTCAGCGTTACTGCGCAAAAGACTGTTGAAATTTATGGAAAAGAAAAAGGATACGAGTCAGTTGCTGAATTTGCAAGCGTTTATGTTGACGAATTGGATGAAGTAACTATCGACAAGATAATTGAAGGAGACCTCTTATCTAACGCATTAGAAACACCTAACCCAAATTTCGATTTCACTACGAATAGTTATTGGATTAAATTTTCGCTAAAAAACGTCTCAGATCACAACGATTTTTTAATTGAAACTTGTCGTCCGCTTGCAAATGTTGCTGACTTATATTTCTTTAATTCGAAAGGTGAACTTAAAGTATTTAAAAATGGTACCAAAAGCCCCTTTGATTCTCGGGAAATTAAACATCGCAAAATAATTTTCCCTATCGAGTTGGATAAAAATGTTGTTCATGAGTTTTACCTCCATCTAAAAAGTGATGGCGACCTGATTGTTGCGCCTATCAAAGTGTGGTCTCCTAAAGCCTTTAAAAACCAGGACAACAAAGAGCAATTTATAATGGGCGCCTATTATGGATTCTTAATTTTTGTGGTAATAATTTACTTTTTCTTTTTTATTGCATTAAAAGAAGGATCATTTCTGCATTATGTTATTTACGTAATCAGCTTAATCGCCTTTGAGTTCACAATGGACGGATACACATTTCAATACCTATTCCCAAACATGTTATGGTTCGCCAACCATTCGGTATTATTTTGTGCCGCGGGCACCGTAAGTTTTTTACTGAAATACGTGCAAGAATTTCTACAGTTAGACCAGCTATCAAACAAGCTTAATAAAACGTTTAACATATTTATCGGGATAACTGCTGGTGTTACTTTACTTTCTTTAATAGATGGGCCAACCTATCAATATTGCTTCCCACTCATTAATGGTTTGAGTCTAGTTTATATGCTTATCGTTTTGGCAATAATTTTATGGGCGATTAAACAAAAACATAAGGTAAGCAGGTTATTTTTAACTGCCATCTTGTCCCTAATGTGTGGTGCTATTATATTTATTCTTGGGAATTTCAATGTAATTGAACCCAGTTTTTTAACCGAACAAGGTGTTAAATTGGGGTCTGCTTTTGAAGTTGTATTTCTGTCGCTAACAATGGCAAAAAAGTTTAGTGACATACAGCAAGAAAAGGAAAGAGCCCAGGCCGATTTACTAGATCAAATGGATCTGGCAAATGAAAAACTCGAAACTCAAGTCCAAGAACGTACAACCGAAATTAATAAGCAAAATGAAATTCTTGCAGAACAACACAATGAAATTATTGATAGTATCAATTATGCAAAAGGTATTCAAGATTCTATCCTACCTACAGATGAAAAAATTAAAGAACACCTGCCCAAATCATTTGTCCTTTTTCTCCCAAAAGGCATCGTTTCCGGTGATTTCTATTGGATGGAATTTAAAAATGGGGTTTCGTACTTTTCTGCGGCAGATTGCACCGGACATGGCGTGCCAGGGGGGTTTGTAAGCATGATTGGCACTAATGGATTAAACAGATGCGTAAACGAGTATAATTTAACCAAACCTTCTGATATTCTTGACAGGTTGACGTTATTGGTTCAAAGCTCATTTAAAGGTAGAAAAGATGGTATGGATATGTCTATTTGTGCTTACAATAAAACAACCAAAACCATAGAATGGGCT
>JAESTK010000262.1 GCA_016763645.1 Flavobacteriales bacterium | reverse complement strand
TTTTAGAACTTTTCCCTTAGTGTTTTTTCAAACGGGAGTGCAAATGTAAAACTACTTTTTATATCTGCAAGTTCTTTTTTAAAAACTTTTAAAACTTTCTTTTTTTAGAACTTTTCCCTTAGTGTTTTTTCAAACGGGAGTGCAAATGTACTACTACTTTTCACATTTGCAAATTCTTTCTAAGAAAGTTTCAAGTTTTTTTCGATTTTCAAGTTAAAGAACGTTTTCATGCTTTAAAAACCGGAGCGCGAAGGTACGCTCTTCATCTGGCTGTTCAAGCTATATTCTCGATTATTTTGAATAAATTCGATGAGCCGCCACTACTTACTGATTAAGGTGTGTTTAATGACACTGGAATTATTTTTCCATTGATGAATTTTGAAGATTGCATTGCGAAGTCGAAAATAAAACTTGCCATTTCGATTGATTGAATTGGTGCTTCATATCCTGGAAATGCTTGTTCCAGCATTTCGGTTTGTACTGCCCCTAACGCTAAGCAATTAACTTTGATGTTCTTGCCCTTGAGCTCTTCGGCAAGACATTCCGTTAAGGTGGCTAGCGCCCCTTTAGATGTGCTATAAATAGATAGTCCTGGGAATTTAGAACTTCCTGCGTACCCTCCCATGCTTCCTATGTTTATTATTTGAGGGAACTTTGAACCTTCAAATAATGGCAATATGCCTTGAGTGAAAAAATATGGTACGTGTAAATTTACAGCTATCGATTTTTGAAAATCCTCTTGAGTTGTCGTTTCAAAACTTTTGTGTACCAAGTAGCCCGCGTTATTTATAAGCACATCTACATAATTGGAATTAGATTTAATTTCTTTAATACATTTTTTTAGCCCATCATCAACTGATAAATCTGCTACTATAATATATAGGTATCCGTTTTGCTTGAATTTAGTTAACTCTTCTAATTTCTTTTTACTTCTTGCAATAGCGAATACGGTATCTCCATTTTTTAAAAAAGCTTTACAGGTTTCGAAACCTATTCCTCTGCTTGCTCCAGTAATTACAACATTCATACATTAATATATTATATGGTTTTTCTAAATAATTCTGAACAAATTATCCCAGCAGAAACTGCTGCGTTTAACGATTCTGCTCCTCCTATTCGCGGAATGGTAATTTTATTATCTAGTAAACTCATTACCTCTTCTCCTATCCCATTCGATTCGTTTCCGAAAACGATAACCCCTTCATTGATTTTGGAGGCATTATATATATTGTCTCCTTCTAATACAGCTCCGTAACTTTTTACAGTAGTTTGACGAATTATTTCTTGGAGATTGACGTTATATGTATTTACCCTAGTTAAAGAACCCATGGTTGACTGTACCACTTTTGGATTATACACATCTACACATTCTGCGCTACATATTATATTCTCTATTCCAAACCAATCAGCAATGCGGATAATTGTTCCTAAGTTGCCTGGGTCCTTTAAATTATCCAATGCAATAGTGATTTTATCGCTTAACTGACTTATGTCAAATTTATATTGAGGAATACGCAACAACCCTAATACATTACCAGGTGTTTTAAGATGAGAAATTCTCGATAATTCTTTTGATGATACTTTTATTGCTTCAGGGAAGACATTCAAATCAGTAGAAAAAACGTCTTCTATTTCGAACTTAGAATTAAGAAATTCTTTTACGACCTTTTCTCCCTCGCAAAGAAACAGTCCATGCGCATCTCTATTCTTCTTTAACTTTAAAGAATTGATGAGTTTTATCTTATTGTTTGTCAGCAAATAGTAAAGTTTACATTTGCAAATGTAGCTACACATTGTAATAACACATTGAAAAGAGTACTTTTTTATACCGTTTTTATTTATTCGCTTTCCCTAATTAACGGTTGCAATCCGACTAAACACCTTGCTGATAACGACTATTTGCTTTACAAAGTGATTGTAGAAGTAAATGGAGAGGTGGACGAAGAACAAATTGGTTCTATTGTAAAACAGCAATCTAATAGGAAAATACTTGGATTTTCAAGGTTTCATTTAGGGGTTTACAACATGTTTGATGAAATACAACTTGAAGAAAAAATAAAGAAGAAAGAACAAAAACTTCTGATTAAAAACGAGCAGAGAATTAAGAAAAACAAGGAGCCCAAGCTTTATACACCAACTTTCGGAGAAAGAATACTTGATATAGTGGCCGAGGAGCCTGTTATTTATGACAAAATACTTACCCAAAAATCAACAAAAAATATTAATCAATTTTTGATTAACAACGGTTATTTTAACGGTGTTGCAAGGGATTCTGTAAGCATTAAAGATAAAAAAGTAACTGTTTATTATTACGTAGACGAAAAAACTCCTTATAAGATCTTTAAAATATCATATCGATGTTATGATATGGATATTAAATTACATCTCGACACGATTTCGAGAGAGCGATTAATAAAACCAGCCGACATATTTAATACTGATATTTTAGAAGAAGAAAGGGAGCGGATTTCTCTTGAAATGAAAGACAGAGGCTACTATTATTTCAATAAAGAATATGTTTATATGGAAGTTGACTCGAACCTCAACAAACACAAACTCAACATAAAAATCATTTCTAAAAACCCTACGTTAGAAAATGATTCTATCATAACGGAATTAAAACACTACCGATACAAACTGAACAATATATATGTTCACACAAATCATAACCCAAGAAAACCAAACCAAATTCACCCCACTCAAGACACACTATTTTATAACGGATACTATTATATATATAATGATATTCTTCCTTTTCGTCCCGAGATTTTAGAAAAAAGCATCTTCATCAAAAAAGAAACTACCTATAACTTAGGTAATGTTTCGGATACACATAGGCGACTATCCTCAATGCGAACTTTTAAATATATAAGGATTGATTTTACCGATTTAAAAACCAACAAACACCTGCTAGACGGCCATATTTACCTTGCTCCATCGGCAAAAATGGCTTTAACTACCGAAGTAGAAGGCACACATCAAGGAGGTTTTTTTGGTGTGGCCGGAAACGTGAGTTATCGTAATAAAAACACATTTAAAGGGGCCGAAATTTTCGAAACAAAATTTAGTGGAGGGTTAGAAGTGCAACAAGTTGTTTTAGATGACAATTCGAATTCAAACCAAGACAACATTCAAAAATATACGCCTTTCAACACTATCGAAATTATGCCCGAAATGTCCTTGTATAAACCGAGTATTTGGATCCCTTTTGTGAAACATCCATTCCGAAAAGTGATGAATCCGTCAACAAAAGTTTCTTTAGCGTATAGCCACCAAAGAAGACCCGATTACACCCGAAATATTGCCAAACTTTCGTTCGGGTACACGGGCAGCACTTCTAATAAACACAGTCACTTATTTTATCCCGTAGATTTAAGCTATGTAAACATTGACAAGCAACCCTATTTTGCAGAGCAGCTCCTTACAAGCAAAAATTCATACTTAATTAACACATACCAAAATCACCTCATTGTCGCCTCCAAGTATTCATATATTTTTAATAGTCAAGAGCTCGACAATCCATACAAGAACTACGTTTACTTTTTGTTTGACATAGAAGGTTCTGGTAATATTTTAAGAGCAATAAGCCAGCAAACGTCATTCGAAACGAACTCGACAGGCGGATATGAAATTCTTGGCGTTCAATATGCTCAGTATGTAAAACCCGAAATTGATGTACGTAAATATCTCCGCATGGGGAAAGTGTTTAACAAACATGATTCATGGCTAATCTATCGTTTTTACTCCGGAATAGGCATTCCATTTAAGAATTTAACTGTACTTCCTTTCGAGAAAAGTTATTATGGCGGAGGCGCAAACGGAATTCGAGCTTGGGAAGCAAGAACGCTAGGGCCTGGCTCGTTAAATGACGTTCTTACTGGGGGTATCGATCAAATAGCTGACATACATATTGAAGCGAATATTGAGTATCGTTTCGAAATTATAGACGTTTTAGAAGGTGCTTTTTTTATTGATGCAGGAAATATATGGTTAAGAAATTTAGATACGCTACGCCCTGGTGCTAACTTCGAATTTAATCGTTTTCACAAGGAAATTGCAATTGGAGCTGGAGTTGGCGCACGAGTAAATTTAGACATTTTAATTATCAGGTTAGACCTTGGATTTCCTCTCTACAATCCTGCTTTAGTGGAATCTGAACGTTGGTTTTTTCAATCAAAAACCACAACAAATAACGACAGGTTAAATGCCTTTGGATTAGGTTTTATTCCTTATCGTACAAAGCCCGTCTTGAATATTGGTATAGGCTATCCTTTTTAGAGCAATTTTTAACAATTGACAATGGCTATTTTTCATTCTTAATAATTCGTCTCGATTCACTACCTTTGCACACTAAATTTTTCGCATGGTACAAACAATTAAGGCTGGTGTTGCAACAGGAGATGACGTTCAAGAAATTTTCAAACTTGCTAAGGCCAAACAATTTGCGCTTCCTGCAGTTAACGTAATCGGTAACGACTCTGTAAATGCTGTACTTGAAACTGCTAAAGAACTAAACTCTCCTGTAATCATTCAATTTTCGAATGGTGGAGCTCATTTTAATGCTGGAAAAGGCTTAAGTAATGAAAATCAAAAAGCAGCAATTGTCGGGGCTATTGCTGGAGCTAAACACATTCATTTGTTAGCTGAAGCTTATGGGATTCCCGTCATTTTACATACCGACCATTGCGCTAAAAAATTATTACCTTGGATAGATGGTTTGCTAGATGCTGGCGAACAGTTTTTTAAAGAAACTGGAAAACCGTTGTACAGTTCTCACATGATCGATTTATCTGAGGAGCCAATCGAAGAAAACATTTCTATCTGTAAAGAATATTTGGAGAGAATGCACAAAATTGGGATGACGCTCGAAATCGAATTAGGCATAACTGGTGGCGAAGAAGATGGAGTTGATAATTCAGATGTTGACAACAGTTTGCTTTACACACAGCCAGAAGAAGTTGCATATGCTTACGAAGAATTAAACAAAATAAGTAATAGATTTACGATTGCAGCAGCCTTTGGCAATGTTCATGGGGTTTACAAACCTGGAAATGTAAAATTGACTCCCGTGATTCTTAAAAATTCTCAAGATTATATCCAAGAAAAGTA
>JAESTK010000261.1 GCA_016763645.1 Flavobacteriales bacterium | reverse complement strand
TCAAAAAAACGTCCTAAGCATCACTCACAATCACTTTTTTTTAAAGGCTTTTTATAAGGCTTTTCGAAATTAAATTGGTATAGCTTGGAAATACAGCTAAACACTAAAATCTATATTGATTACTGAGTATGAAGAGAAGTATGTCTTTCCTAAGAAGAAAACGGTTGTAGATTTGTGTGAATTATTACAGTTCGCTCCGTAGCGTGGGATCTGCGTGGGGCTACTTTATTTATTGCTAATGCTATAGACCGTTATGTCTCGTCTATATTTTTTCGGGATTTATTAATGAATATAAAATTAAGAGGGTTGTCGAAATCAATGCAAGGGCATCAATATAATCGAAAGTTATTTTAACTTTGCCCCAGACAAAAAACACCCTAAATCATATAATATAATGAATGAAAATACAAAAATTTGGATTAGATCCATATTAATCAAAATACCTGGGTTGTGGTCGCTTTTGCTTACTATTCGGTATTCGGGTTTAAAAAGTGAAGCTCGAAAAGCTGTTGCTGAGATGAGAAAAGATAATGGAGCCGTAAAGATCTGTATTGGTTCTTCAGGCGACAATTACCCTGGATGGTTTCCAACAGAGCAAAATTTTCTTGAATTACTAGTAGAAAAAACATGGATTAACCTATTCGATAAAACCGATAGCGTAGATGCCATGTTGGCTGAACATGTATGGGAGCATATGTCTTTAGAAGATGGGGAGATTGCGGCAAAAATGTGTTACAAATTTTTAAAGCCCGGTGGTTTTCTCCGAATAGCCGTTCCTGACGGGTACACTCCCGACCCAGAATACATTAAAGCTGTGGATGTGGGTGGAAAAGGAAAATGTGCTGATGGACATTTAGTCTTGTATAACCATGTTTCATTTGCAGAAGTGTTTGAACAAGCTGGGTTTAAAGTAAACAAACTTGAATACTTCAATGAAGATGGAAATTTTGTACACAACCCTTGGGATGTGAAAACTGGAAAAATTAAGCGATCAACTGGCAACAGAGGCGCAAATAAAGATGTGTTCGATAGTTCCATTGTTTTAGACGCAGTTAAAGAATAACTTTTTATTATTTAAACAACTATCACTATATTTACCACTGAGCAATTAGTTTTATTTTGGAGTTTCGATTAACAGCAATACTTATACTGATGTACACCGTTCACGTGGCTGCGCAAAACTGTGGGTATTCAATTGTAGAAACTACTTCTTCTATTTCATGTAATGGATTCTGTGATGGCGCTTTGTCAATAACAATAACTGGTGGCAACAGCCCATATACATTTTCTTGGAGTGACGACAACAATACATCTACATCTTCTATCAGCAGTTTATGTGGGGGAAGTTATTCAGTAACTGTTTCAGACGCAGTTAGTTGCGACTCTACATATACCATTAACAAAATTATTAACCCCGAACCTCTCTCTGTCAACCTTATTAAAATTGATATTATTTGCGAAATTAATGGAATCGTCTCCGCTAATCCTACTGGTGGGCGTGCTCCCTACAAGTACGTATTTACAGGCTATTCTGACTCACTCGACACCCCATATTTTGAGGATTTACCAGAAGGAAACTACACCTATACTGTTGTTGATAGCCTGAATTGTTATGCCGACACTACCTTCGATATTGTAGTGCTTACCTGTGTAGACCCTATCCCTTCCGATGCCTTTTCCCCTAACGGGGATGCCATAAATGACCATTGGAGTATCGAAAACTTGAACTATTTTCTAAACTATAGAATATACGTGTATAGCCGCTGGGGGCAGTTGGTGTTCGATAGCAACAAAGATGCAATGCCATGGAAAGGAGAAGGTGTTTTTGGAACAGTACCTGCTGCCACGTATTATTATATAATGGTATTAGACCAATCAGACAAGAACAGTAAAATTGTAAAAGGAAGCGTTTCAGTCGTAAGATGATGCATAGAATATCATATATCGTATTATTGCTTAGCATTAGCTTGTTATCGTATAGTCAACAAGAAGAAACATATACCCAATATATTTTCAATCAATATGCCCAAAATCCCGCTTATGGAGGCACCAAACCTTGTCCCGATATTAAGTTTGGAACACGAGTACAATGGGTCGGGTTTGGCGGAGGTCCCGTTACTTCATTTTTCTCCTACAACGTTGCAGTAGGCTATAAAAACAAAACTAGTAAAAGCTGGCACGGATTGGGAGTATATCTGGTTGAGGATAGAACTGGAACAGCTGGCCAAGCAAATGGGTTTTACAAATCAACTGCGCTATATCCCTCATATGCGTTTCATAAACGGCTCTCACATCGAATCGTTGCTTCTGCCGGTTTTTTTGTCGGAGTTCGTTCAATTAAGTCTGGCATTAGTCAAGATCACTCAGACCCAGCTATGCGACCTGTTAGCAGGCTAATTTTCCCCGATTTAGGTGCTGGAATACTAGTCTACAATCCCGAATGGTTTTTTTAGTTTATCTATGAAACAAATTTACACCAACACTATTAGCGTCACAGGTCAAACCGGAGCTGCCGATGACCTTTTTCAATTTAGAGCTCGACAATATTACTTTACCTTTGCTAAGTGGGTAGAAGCGGACTATTTACTTTTTTCTTACACCCCTTCTATAAATATTAAATATCACGAAAGCGTATTGCCATCTGTTGATTTAAGCCTCATGTTTCATTACCTAGAAAACAAATTTAATATCGGTGCATCATATCGGATTGGCGATGGCGTTGCGGCAATGCTACAGCTCAACTTATTAAGAAAACTGTCCGTTGGATATGCATATGAATTTCCATTTAGTAAAATTAATGCTGGTTCTCGGCAAACGCACGAAATAATGTTTAGATGGAATCCGTGTTGGACAACTACCGACCATTTTGGTGAAGTTCCTTGTCCTGGTTTTTAGACGTTGTACGAAGGAAACATCTTAACAACCTTATCGTAATCAATGTCAACAACAATTGCCTCCCCTAAAATACGCTCTAGTTTTGTGTCATTACCTAGCCGATAAATTGCATGTACATTGTCTTCTGCCACAAAATGTTCACGTAATTTAATCCAAATTTTAATCTTGCTTTTCATCACTACAAAAATAAAAAAATTCCATCAACCCAACCATCTTATCTTTTCTCTCGTGTACACAGGTGGAGCGTTTAACAAATAAGTTGGAAGTTGAATAGGAAAAGCCAGGAATATCCCTTATTTTAGTGGAAATAATGGTATCTCTACCAATTGGTTTAATATTCAATGGACATCGATAAAAAATTAATACGCTCTTGCATCAAAAACGACCGAAAGGCTCAGTTTGCGTTGTATAAAGTATGTTATCAGTTGTTGATGAATGTTTGTTACAGATATAAAAAAGATAAAAGTGAAGCGGAAGCGATTATGAATCAAGGTTTTTTAAAAATAGTAACCAATTTAGATAAGTACAATGAAAATGTACCTTTTGAGGCATGGTCAAGAAAAATTATGATAAACACCGTAATCGATGAATATCGCAAAACAAAAAAAGACAAAGAAACAATTGAGTATGCCGACTTTCAAGAGTCAACCTATGACCAACATTACATAGATTATAACGAAGCCGACAAACAATATAATGCGGAAGAATTAAAATTGATGTTGTTAACATTACCCGACATGAGCCGCAAGGTATTTAACCTATATGCTATTGACGGATATTCTCACAAAGAAATTGCGGAGATGTTTTCTATATCCATAGGAACTTCAAAATGGCATGTTTCGTTTACAAGAACAGAACTTAAGAAATTAATCGAACTAAAGTTAAACCCAGTAGAATTACATAACTAATGGAACAAAATAATATAGATAAGCTGTTCAAGGATAAACTCGCTTCTGAAGAAGTTGAGTTTAATCCTGCTGCATGGACGGCTGCCGAAAGCTTAATTGCTCAGCAAACAGGTGCTTCGACTTGGTATGCAGGAAAAACATTTATTGCAACTGTTATCGCTCTACTACTTACCGTAGGTGGAACTACTTGGTTTGTGACTACTGAAAACTCCAGTGATACTAATATTGCCTCTACTTCGAACAACGCAGCAATCGAAGTAACAGCAAGGTTGGTGAGTCAAAAAACTAACCAAATTATAACTACGGAAAATAACCAAACCGAAAAATCAATCGCACAATCCGTTATTGATAAAACTCCAACTATTAAATCAGCCTCTCCGAATAACGCTATATTAATATCGACAGCAAATGAAACTGTCAATACAATTGATGGTTCGAAAACAGAGACTCAAAATTCTACTCCGAAAAATGATGGTAGAAGTTCTACGGCTTCATCTAATGATAATTCAATTGATGATAAGAACAACGCTGTTGCTTCTAACAGAAACTCAGTTTCTACATCGCTTTCAACCAAAAGCACAATTTCTTTGTTCGAAACCAGTATTGCTCAAAAAGAAATCGAGTCAATTTCTTTGGTCGACTTGTTAGCCACACAAGAGTTAGAATCACAAGAAGATTTCTCTCAACCTGTAGAATTACCGATTAACGATAAGGGATTGAGCATTCTTCGAAATTTCGAAATTCGATTTACTGCCGGTGGAGGTGCCGCTTGGGGATTTAGAAACCCTCAATTGACTGATCCAGTTGGGGTTGGTTACAGCCCAACGGCAGGTTTTAACATTGGCTACATTGTCAATAGCGAATTCTCTTTCAATGTAAATGTGCTGTACCGAATGAGAACAGGGCTAAGTAATCAACCGTTAATGCTCAACGCAAATACAACCGATGCAGTTGTCGCAAAATCGTTACATTATCTCGATGTTCCTTTGTACTTGAACTACCATTCTGACAGACATTCGTTTCAGTTAGGACTGCAATATTCTTACCTGCTAACCACAAACACCGAAAACACAAACAAATCTGATGGTACCACGCAAAGTGTTTGGGGCAAAAACAGCTACTTTAAAAATAGTGATTTAGCCGCATTAATCGGCTATTCCTTTGTGCTGAACGAACAATTAAACCTCGGTGCTCGATTCAATTATGGCATTTTCGATGTAACTGGTAATCAATCCTCTGCATGGGAAACCCTTGACAAAAACATACATTTTAACCTATTACTTGAATATAAACTATCTAAGTATTAACTTGCTCACCCAACTATTGTGAACAATTACACGTGTATATATAAAAGAACGACAATGAAACTATATAGTTACCTCACCGTACCTATGCAACTGAAAAATAAAACTACTCTGATGAACAAAGTATATACTTTGGCTGTTATGCTTATTGCAACAGCCTTTTTCTCGT